>JAJYCH010000244.1 GCA_021778575.1 Planctomycetota bacterium | reverse complement strand
GTTGACACCGGCGTTGAACAGCGCGATCCCATCGCGGAGATTACCCAGCGAATGCCCCGAGCCGTCGGTCGTCGACGTGCCGGTCGGGTCGGTGCCGATCTGGTTATCGAGGATCTGGTCGTTGGTGTCACCGGCGACCTCGCTCAGGGCATTGATGGCGATCCCCGCGCCGGTGAACCGATCGATGGTCAACCCTTCGACCGTCGTGTTCAGCGAGTGGATCGTCAGTCCGTTCTCGATCCCATTCGGGTTGGCGAGATTGACTCCATCCAGGACGACCGGCGTGTTGGGCTGCGTCCGGCCGTCGATCACGGTGGGCATGGTGATGTCGGGCAGACCGACCGTTGGGGCGATCGTCGACGAACCCGTGATATCGAAGCTGATCAAATTGGGCTGGCCGGTGGGAGGGGGGCTGGCATCGGAAAGCAGGATCGCCGCGCGTAACGAGCCCGCCGTCGGGTTGGTGTTGTCGCCATTATCCGCCGACGTGGTGACGACGAACGTCGCCAGGAGCCGTCGAGGCTCACAGACCTCGACAGCAAGCGAGAACCGGCGGGATCGGTGGGAGAGAGTCCCTTGACGCTTCTGCTTGCGACTCATGGCGAATTCCTCGGAAGCACGATTTTTTGGGGGGGGAGCACAGCCAGCCAGCTTCATCATCATCACATCAATGATCGATCGCCGAGTCACTCAAGACTCCGTCGACGCATTGATGATACCCACAATGTCGAACAATCCGGCCACCTCCGGCCAGACCTATGACGGATTTTCCGGCCAGGCCGTGTTGATCGGCGGCATCATTGCTGGAAGAGGGGTCGGGGCGCAAGCAACATCCCATGACAGATCGTTTTAATAAGGACATCCCGAATACAATTCGGCCGGGGCGTCGGAGACGTCGAACGGTTCGAGGCCCGGCTTCACCCACGGTTTCATCCGCTCGGCCAGTTCGCGGAGCATCGTTTCCGAATAGCCGGCCCAGAGTTTCTCGATCGCCCCATCGGGGCCGACGAACGCGACATAGGCGGAATTCTCGGCGCCGTAGGTATGGATGATCTTCCGGTCGGGGTCGGCCAGGATCGGGAAAACCGTCTGGGTCTCCTCGGCCCACCGCTCGGCGACGGAGACGCCGCCATCAATCACGCCATAAAATGGCACCCAGCCCCGTCCCGCCGTGTGGAGTCGCTGAAGGAACGTGTCGGCCGTCCGGCTACAGGGGCAGCCGTCCTTGATGAAGATCAGGACCGCCGGCCCCTTGGCGACCAGCTCCGCCAGCCGGTAGGTCTGGCCGTCGTTCGCCGGAGCCTCGAATTCGGGAGCGGTCGTCCCCGTCGCCTTCGTGCTCGAAGCGATCATCTGCTCCGTCGCCCGGTGATGCTGGGCGGCAAGTAGCGCCGAGGCATCGGCGGTGGGCTCCGCGACCGCCGGAGCGGCCGGAACCGCGACTTCCGACGAGAGCCGGGTCCAGGCATACAGGAGACCCACCACCAGACCGGCGAAAAGACCGACACCAATCTGAGAGGTCTTCACAATCGATTTCCTGTTCATGATTGACTCTTGATCCCCGGGGAAGCGACCGCCACTCTCGTCACTATAAGAAAACGGCCCAAAAATTGCACAATACGATTGACATTGAAATCGATCAAGCCATTGCCGCCCAGGGCTAGAACGGGTGATTCCCATGAAGATACTCATCGTCACGACCAGTTGCGACCAGTTGGCCCCCGACCATCCGACCGGTTTGTGGCTCGAAGAATTCACGGTGCCGTACACGGCATTCATCGAGGCCGGGGCATCGATCCAGGTCGTCTCGCCCCGAGGGGGCCGCGTCCCGATCGACCCCAAGACCACTCCCAAAGAGAAAGATTTCGACAAGTGGCCCGACGCTCTCCAGGCCCTCGAAAACACCGGCCGGATTGTCGAGGTTTCGGCGGATACATTTGATGCTGTCTTCATCCCCGGCGGCCACGGGCCAATGATCGACCTAGTCAGTGACCGCGATCTCCAGCGTCTCCTGGCCGATTTCGACCGTCAAGGCAAGCCGATCGCCGCCGTCTGTCATGGTCCCGCCGCGCTCCTGAACGTCTCGAAGGAAAATGGCGAGGCTCTGGTGAATCAGCGCCGAGTGACCGGGTTTACCGACTTCGAGGAACGGTTGGTTATGCTCCACGGGGTGGTCCCGTTCCTGCTCGAAGACGCGCTGAAGGATCGCGGAGCCCACTTCGAATCGGCGCTCCTGCCGATGACCGCGCACGTCGTCCGGGATGGCAACCTGATCACCGGCCAGAACCCCGCGTCGAGCCGGAAGATCGCTCAGAAACTGCTGGGTGCGCTCAAGGAGGTTGGTTCGGCCTCGACCCTGTAATCGATTCAACAATTTTGATGTTTCCAGTGGCGCAACTTTCCTTCGGTCAACCACTCCAGGGTCGTCGTCAGCCGCTTGATCCGGGTGGGCTCCGTCCTGGCCTCGTTAATCCATTCGACATATTCGCGTCTGTGGCTGGTCGAGAACTTCTCGAATACCGCGCGAGCCTGGTCGTTTTTCGCCAGCAGCTCGCTCAGGTCGTCGGGAATCAACAGTTCTCTGGGGGCTTTTTTCGGTTTCGGTGTCGCGGGTAACTCTGCCCCATCACCATTGAGCATCATCGCCTGGTGAATCCGGTCGATGATCAACTTATCAGCAGGCAGGTCGGCCAGGCAGGTGATCTTGCCATAGTCGCCCATGCCTGGAATCGTCTCCTCGCCCGCCCGTCGACGAAGGATCGCTCCCTTCCAGAACCCGAACGCACAATGTTCCTTGAACGCCGAGATCCCGCAGAGCAGCCCCTTGTAAACGAAGTGCGGGCGGCTCCACTTGATCGTCTCCTCAACCTCCGGGCAGGCCCGGTGGATCAACTCGCGAAGATGAATCAGAATCGGCCGAGCAAACTCCGCCGCACCCGTGATATAAGCGTCAACCCGGTCGTCTCGCTGCCCCATGACTTCGCCCCATCGTGAAAGCCATTCAAATCAGCACCAGAAAAAAGCCCACTTCACGATAATATCGGCAAGCCACAAAAGCGAGGAAAGAAAACCTGAACAAAATGTTCGTCAAGCCCCGCAAATGGGTGTACCCAGATTTTCTGGCGGTGGCATGCTGACTCGTAAGGTGGGTCGAGTGCAATGAGCCCCACCACGCATTCATGGTGGGGCTCGCTTAGGCTCGACCCACCCTACATTTTGGCCTGATGCGGCTTGGCCGCGTTATGGACACTGGCATGGCTAACCCAAGAAAACTCGGGGACACCCCGCAAATAATGGGTTCGTTCCGTCCTGCGACTTGCAAACACCGTCAAACCGTCAGAAAAATGGGTTCGTTCCGTCCCACGACTTGCGAACGCCGTCAAACCGTCAGAAAAATGGGTTCGTTCCGTTCCGCGAGTTGCGAACGCCATGATGATCGTCTCGAAAAGTGGGTTCGTTTCGTGATCAGAACGAATCGCGCAATTTCATTGATCATCGTCCGGGCTCTCGATCGTTTCGAGCCGATCGATCTTACCCGGATACTTTCAGGAAATCGCGCGAGGCATCAGCATCGTTTTCGTCGCGGATCGGCAAAAACGACTCAATTCCGCAACAGCGCGAACCACGCTTCCAGGCCCGAAGGGCCGGGCTGGCTCGACGCCTTGTCCCTCAAGGCTTGCAAGTGACGGCAGGGTCCTTTGCGGAGCCCGCCGGTGAAGTGGTGCGAACAGGTGCATTTGCCCCGGATCATCCGGCCGTCGCCGTCGAGGACCAGGGTGACGGGTCGGTCGAGGATCTTCCCTTCCAGGACGCGGAGACCGTCGGCTCGGGTCTCGTCGCGGACGACGTGAACGGACGAGGTCCGGGCGATTTCGCGGGCGGCGATGGTCTCGGCGTCCTCGGGTCCAATGATTTCGGCCGAGAGGGTCACGGGCATCACCTGCCGCCAGCGATAGACGTCCGCGTGGAGGTCGTGGATCACCTGGCCAAGCCCGGCAAGCTGGTTCAAGACGGCGGCGACTTCCGCCTGGCTTCCGCCGGTTCTGGTGCAAATCTGGGCCAGGGTCTGGCTCGGATTCGCCCGGAAGCCGGCACCAACCTGCGTGGCAAGGTAGCGACCAGGCTCGACCGGCGGCCGGAGCGCGGCGAGGCTCGATCCGCCGGTCCAGTTCTGGCTCGTCCAGCCCGAGAGACCCAGAAGCAGCCGCATTTCCCCCATCCGGATCGACCAGAAACTGGGCAAGCCGGAGCCGAGGAGATAAACTTCCGCCTCGTCGAGCAGCGGCAAGAGCCGGGCCAGCGAGCGGAGCCGGTCGCGCCCCCAGGTCCGGATGACCTCGGCCTTGGGGCCGTCATAAGGGCGGTCGTGCAGGACGATTCGTTCCTCCCAGGGTTCGAGAACGATCGCCACCGGACGCCCGGGCGTCAGCTCGAACCGGACGGCCCGAGGGCTCCGCGCCGCCTTGTGCCGCTTCAAGAACGCGAGAATGCTGTACAACCCCTCGCGACTGAGCGACACCCGACGCATCGGCAAGCTCATCGCTCTTTGGAGTTCCGAGAACCCCCGGAGCCACGAGCCGGGCAGCTCGATCTTCTCCTCGCGATGGGTGGCCTCCGCGCCCGTCGTGGCGACCTCGAAGCCGGTCGGATCGACCTGGAACCGGGTCTGGCGGTAGCTTCTCAGAAGCTGAAAATGTTCGTGGAGCGCCCACGAATAATCAACATTCGTCGTGCCCAGGCTGACGTCGCGTTCGCGAGCAAACGCTCCGCGATCGACGGTCAAACAGCCATAGCTCGACTCATCGGCACTGAAGCATTCAAAGAATAGTACGTCAGGAGCCACGGTGATGACCGGGTCGCACGGCATCAGAAGCCGCCAGAGCCCACGGTCATGCGTCAGCAAATAGTTCGAATACTCTTGCCGGGCCGACCAGTATTGCCGGCGCTTCTGGTGATAATTCGTTTCGAGCCTGGCGAATTCATCCTCGGACAGCGCGGTGGCCGACGACTGGCGAATCCACTTCGAGGCTTGATCACGTGCGTTGGTGCGAATTTTTTGCTCGCGAGCTTTCTGCTCGGCGAGATAAGCGTCGTGCGCCGATCGATCCTTCGGCTGATAGCGGAGGTCGCTGATGACGACATCGTGAAGCGCGGCGATGGCCTCGCGAAACCGGAGCGGGTGGATCAGCTCGGCATCGAAGCCGACCCGGTCGCGCCTGAGGTTGGGCGCCAGGGCGATCGCCAGGCCGCTCGACGAGGAAACGATCGTGCTTCGGTTGCGGTAGGCCAGGGTCAGGTTCATCGCTCGACCGCTCCGATCCACTCCAACTCGGGAAAGCTCGCCCGGACCAGCGGCTCGACCTCGGCGCGGTTCTCGACCAGTTGCACGACGGCGACCAGTCCGGCCCGGCGCTCGGGACCTCGGGTCGATCGCAGCGCGACGCTCAGCAACGGCAAGAGAGCAGGGGCCTCGGCCGGGTTCGCTTCGAGCCGCCGGATCAACTGGCGGACCACCACCGGCTTGGCCCGCGAACCCCGGTAAATGTTGAGCAAGACCGACGCCCAGAGCGACCGCAAGCTGCCCGGTTCCAGCGCCCCGACGGCTCGCGATTCGAGCTCGGAAACCAGAGCCAGGCGAATATCATCATGCGGCGATTCGAGCAGCTTTTGCCAGATCGCCGTGTCCTCGAACGCCCGAGAGTCGGCCTGGAACCACTGCCAGCCCTCGGCCCGGACGTCGGCATGGCGCGAGTCGAGAAATTCGAGAATCCTCGCGGGGTCAAAATCGGGGAGAGCGGCCAGGGTCGACCGGAGCCAGCCGACGATCTCCGGCCGGAGCAACCGGCATTCGGCGTCGATCAGCCCGAGAATCGCCGATGGTTCGCTCACCGACCTGGCCTTCAACCACGCCAGACCGAGCCGAGCCACCGGCAAGGTCCGCGCTCCTGCGAGTTTGACCGCCTGTTCGAGAGTCACCTGATCGGCCCGGACATACCGGCCGATCAGCGCGGCAAGCACCTCAAGGGCCGACGGATCGGTCGATTCGGCGAGCGCCAGCCAGCGGTCGACGCTGATCTCGCGCAACCCCTCGACCGATTCGAGAACACGAGCCGCGAGAGCGACGATCTCGGGGTCGTCATGGCTCAAAAGCCGCAGCCAGCCTTCGAGCGAGAGACCGGGAAGATATCTGGTCGGGTCGGCCTCGACCCGGCGGATCGCCCACCGCCGGACCGTGCTCGACCGCGCTGATCCGAGCAGCCCGACGACCTGATCGGGTGATTGATCCCAGAGATTTTCATAGATCGGCGTGGGGGTCAGCTCTCCGAGCGACCGGCCCGGCTCGATCTTCCAGCCGTTGGGCCTCGACACCAGCACTGGCGACCCGTGAAACAGGATATGCATCAATCCCCAATTATCGATCAACGCCAGGCCGTCGGCCACGTCGGCATCGCGATAGAGCACCAGCGCCGACGCGACCGCCCGGGCGTACCGTTCGGGATGGTTCTGGCCCAGCTTCCGGAAGTAACGCCAGGCTCGCCGCCTCAGGTAATTCCGGGTCGAGAGGCTGAACAGGCGGAGTTTTTCAAGCCGGGTCCGGACGTCGGGAAGCTGCCGGAGATCAATCAGTTTGCCGCGCGGCATGACCGACTTTTTCGGCGGACGGATCACCTCTTCGGTCGCGGACCCTGTCACCACAAAGCCCGACGAATTCTTCCAGAAATTGGCCATCCGGAACTCCTGCGAATTCCAGAGCGCGACAAGCGTCTCGGCCTCGGCCTTCGTCGAGACAATTTGAGTGAACCAGCGGTTCCGGGTCTTCTTGATCCGGCGGACCGAGCGGTCGAACAGGACCAGGAACCGGCCCATCACCTCGTCGTCGTCGCGAGCCTCGGCCAGCTTGAACAGCCGCTTGACCAGCCCTTCGTGACGGAACGCGTTGAGCGGCCGATCGAGATATTCGAGCAGGAGCCGGCGCGAATCGGGCCGGGGATCGTTGTACCAGACCTCGGCGAAGGCGGCGAGAACGTCGGCGTCGTGAGACAGACGGAGCGCGTCGACGAACGCGTCGTCCCCCTGATCGAGGAGTTCCAGGGGCAGAGCAACGCCCGGGTCCGCCATGCCAAGATCCCCTCAAACGCCGACTCCGACTTCCTGCGCTGACCCTGGAGGCTAAA
>JAJYCH010000243.1 GCA_021778575.1 Planctomycetota bacterium | reverse complement strand
CTACCAGGGACGCCGGGCGCTGACTCTTGTCCCGGACTTTCATCTCTGTATTGTCTTCGAGAATCAAGTCGTCGGGATGGTCCCGGAAGCCGTCCGAGCACTGGAACCCGTTGTGAACGGTCCCGGCCGTCCGTTGACCTGGATCTCCGGCCCCTCGGCCACCTCGGACATCGAGTTGAATCGCGTGGAAGGAGTCCACGGCCCGCGAACACTTGAGGTCTTGCTGGTGGGCCAGGATTGAAAACGAAGCCAAACTCGCAACGACCCGGCGAGAAATCCGGGTCGTCGCGAGTTTCTTGTTGAGCGAGGCGCTGAATCAATCGATCAGATCGCGCCCGGGAAGACCCTGGGCACGTTGTAGAAGTAGAATTCCGCCTCGAGATATTCAAGGAGCAAGGCGAAGTTCAGAATCGCGATATCGTTGGCCGGAGACTTCACGTTGCTGAACGTCGGCGGGAACTGGCCATTATCGTTCAGGTTGACGATGAACGGCGAGGCCGCGCTGAGAACCTGAGCGACCGTAAAAGGGGTGGCGTAGGTCAACCCGTTCGGGATCAGAGGCATGTCGGCCAGAGTGTTGAGGAAGCCCGAGTGATAAGCTTCGACGAACGCGATCGAAGCCGCGACGGCGAGGACGTTCGGATTCTGAATCGCGGCCGCCGCTCCAAAGTAGGCATGAACTCCCGTATTTTCCAGCGCCACGGCGGTTTCCAGGAACGAATTCGGGCTGGTGTAACCGATTCCCTGGAACGTCGGCAGGGGTCGCGGAGTTCCGCCGAGCGACTCGATGGCGGCAATCAAGATGTTGACGTGCGTGTATTCGTCAACCTGGATCTCGACGAAGTTCCTCTGGTTCTGACCCGCATGGTATTCGGGAAACGGCGATTTGGCCGTCGCTGCCTGAGCGGGGACCGAGGCGGCGGCCAGACCAGCCGGGACAGCCATCGCGGCCAGTCCGCGACCCAGAAACGATCGGCGAGAGGTTTCGGCCAGTTTCTGGAGCGTCTCGTCAGCCTGACCCAGGCTCGTGGGCAGGGGAACATGATCAAGACCGGCAACAGCGGCTGCGGGACGTCGACACATGAGAGGAATCTCCGAAAGAATGCAGGAATGATGAATTATCAATTCAAAAATCGACCGACCGATGCCCAGCTCACGACGGTCGAACCGACGAGCCTGGTTTTGAAGGGCGCGCGGGCCTCCCACGCCATCTCGCCGAAACTCGTGAAAATCCACGATGATCCGCCGAACGACGAGACGACCTGATAGGAATCGCGATTTTCTTGGTTCGAAGGTACGCGAGAGAAACCCGACCGCTCGCCGAGCGGGCACGGCCCAAACCGCCAACCGGTCGACAAATCACGATCAGCGGCAGTTCACGTCCAGAACCTTGCTGAGCTTATCGGCCGAGACTGCGGCGGCAGCCTGAGCCTTTCGGACCTGGGTGGCGAGTGCCACCCCACCGGTGGTCAAACCAACAACGGCGAGTACGATCAAGAATCGGAAGCCCTTTAACGTCGTGAACGACTCTCCGAGGAAACTCCGTGACAGGTCAAACGCCCGAGGGGCAATCGCCTGAACCGCGAGAGTTTCGTGCTTCGCCGCCATCTCCATGACCTCGACCGTCAGATCGGCCAGTATCTGATCCGAGCCGGCGGCCTCGGCCTCACCTCGAAGCAGGAACAGCAAAAAGGCGACACCTAAAGCCACTCCTCGACGATCGAGCCGTTCTTTCAAGAGCCGACGAGCCCGGACCAACTGGACCTTGACGGTTCCTACCGGTTGTTCCAGCTTCGCGGCAGCCTCGTCGTGCGTCATCCCTTCCAGATAGCAAAGTGCAAGAACTCGCCGATATCGCGACGGGAGCTGGTCCAGTTCTTCGCGAACCGCACGCCGGATTTCTAGCAGAGGCCAATTTTGTTCCTCGACCGTCGGTTGCATTGATGCCCATTGCCTTTCTCGAGCCGACTGTCGAACGCCACGATTCCGCGACCGGATAGCAACCCTTCGAGCAACGCCAACCAACCAGCGGCCAAGCAACTCCGGATCGCGGAGCTGGGGGGCTCGTCGAACCAGAATCAAAAACGTGGCCTGGAACGCGTCCTCGGCCTCGTGCTGGTCATTGAGCATCCGCCGACAGGTCCGCAAAACCGCTGACCCGTGACGCTCCACGATCTCGCGGAACGAACCAGCGTCGCCGGTCTCGAGAAACGATTCGATCAAGTCTCGGTCGAGCATCGGTGTAAGCATCCCGATCGAAGTCATCCGGTCTATCGTCGAGGGAAGCCGCAAGGTTCGGGTCACGCACTCTTCACGGACTGTATAAAACTGCTATCAGTGGGTCCGAAAGGTTCACTTTTTTTAAAATTCATCATTCGGCTCCTCCAACCAGTTGTCAGAACATGACTACTCTGTCTATGTTAACGTGAGTTCGACCAATCATTCAACCATTTAAGGAGAGTGATTCATTATGATGCTATTTTTTGATTCTTCGCGTCAATATCGCCACCGGGGACGCCATATCAGGCCAGTCTCATTTCGGAGTCACGAAACCGGTTTCACCCTGATCGAGCTTCTTGTTACTTTGGCAATCATTGCTGTTTTGATTGCCTTATTGCTGCCCGCCGTTCAAGCCGCCCGAGAGAGTGCTCGGCGAATCCATTGTGCCAATAATCTGAAGCAGATCGCACTGGGGATGACCCAGTATCATGACGTCAGCGGGACGCTTCCGCCTGGGAAAAAAGGCTGTTGCTGGGGCACCTGGCTGATCTTCGAACTGCCCTATCTCGAGCAGCAATCGCTGTTCAATGCCTGGAATTCGTCGGGCAATAATTCGCCTGGACTTCCCTCGTCAATCGATACCGATTTTCGCTACTTCGGAGTCGCCAACCGGACCGTCACTTCGACCCGGATCTCCGCCTATCTCTGCCCGAGCGATGGCCAAAACTCACCGATTTCGGTTATCTCAAACGGACTGACACTTTCCTGTACATCACAGAATTACGCGGGCAATTTCGGCAATACTCTTCAGAACCAGAACGATTATCGTTCCATCAAGTTTGGAGGCGCACCGTTCTCTGATGTGGGGACTCCGCTCGCCGATCACTCGAGAACGCCGTCGCCAACGTTTTCTTTTCGCGACATCACGGATGGTTTGAGCAACACGCTCCTGTCAGCGGAAGTGATGGTCGGCCAGGGAGCCGACCTTCGGGGGTTTTCGTGGTGGGGAGACGCGGCGGGATTCGAGACCTTCCTGGCGCCCAACAGTCCATTGCCCGACGTGATGGCCAGCATCGATTACTGTAACACCCAGAGTCCGAATCCCCCGTGCACGGTTGTCAGTCCCTCGATGACCGATACCTACGCCGCTAGGAGCCGTCACCCGGGAGGAGTACAGGTCGCGCTGGGGGATGGATCGGTCCGCTGGATCAAGAATTCCATTCAGTCCCAGGTCTGGCAGGCCATCAGTACGACCCACGGCAACGAAGCGGTTGGGGCAGACGAGCTCTGAGACAATTTTCAGAGCTTTCGACCAACGAAACAGGCCATCGACAAGATTGTCGATGGCCTGTTTTTTTGTGACCCATGAAGGGTGGATGACGGGATTCGAACCCGCGATATCCAGATCCACAATCTGGTGCCTTAACCGCTAGGCCACACCCACCGTCAGTCGTAATTATCTTAAACGCACCCTGGCGACGCGTCAAGGGTTTGCAACGGCAGGACGATCAACCAATTTGATCCGCCTGTAGCGTCCGGTACGTTTCGGTCTGACTGGTCTTTTCCGAAGATGACCCGGTTCTCATTCTCTCGGTTGTCTCACGTGCTAGATTGGTGATCGTGACGTTTGCCGTTTGATCTCGGTGAGCACGATCGCGGAGCCTGGATTCTCCAAAATATTCCGGATTTTCGCTTGACCGATCCCGATAATGTCGAGAGTCTGTTCTTCCGGATCGCGACCTGGTTCCTGGCCGCAACTGAGAACGCCGGAAAGAGTTGGAGACGAGACGTGTGGGTTCGATCGAGACCTCTCATCCGCCTGGGATCCAACCTTCGGGATCGTGTCGAGGCGTCCTTGAGCGGCAGCCCCTCGGCTGGCTCGATCATGATTCTGGAACCAGACCGGCGGCCGATGGGTGGCGAGCTTCGTGAGGAGATCGCGTGATCTTGCGGAACTTCGACGAAGTCTGTCCGACTTCGCGAGCCAATTCCCGTAGTTCTGCGGCTTGACAATACCGCATCCCTTTCCTACCAATAGGTCTCCGCCCTGGGAACCGCGTTGAGCGACGCCAGGGACTGAGCCGAATTCTCGATGCCGAACGAGTCCGGGGGCCGGATGCCGATAACCCCCTGTCCTGAGGACCGAACGATGTGGGAACGAGTCGCCTTGGCCACGATCGCTGAATACCCTGAAGCGGGAGATCCCGCCGAACTCGAGTTCGGCCTCGGGACCTTGCCCCTCTCCGCTCGCCATCCTGGCGATGAAGAAGAGGAGGACGACGACATCGACGACATCGACGACGAGGACGACGACGACCTCGACGATATCGATGATGAGGACGACATCGACGACATCGACGACGAGGACGATCTCGACGAGGAAGACATGGAAATCGACGAGATCGATATCGACGACGATGACGATCTCGATGACGACGATGACGATCTCGACGATCTTGACGATGACGAGGACGAAGAACTCGACGACCTCTGATCCGATCTGGTTCGTCGCCCGATCACGCTTCGGTTCTCGTTCGATGACCCCTATCCCGGCCTCGTTTGTCCGGGACAGGGGTTTATTTTTGTCGACCTCGGTAAGATCGTTCCTCCCGATCGTGTCGATTTGACTCCCCAAGAGAGACCCTGACAAGGAAATTGATCACCAACTGCTTGGTTCTGACATCTTTTTTCGCTATCCTCTTGTCTCTAGCCGAGTGATTGTTCCGCCGAATGGGCGGCGACGGCACCCGCCCACACAAATTTCCAGGCCGGGAATGGGAGCGTCACTGGAATGTCCGCAGCTTATGATCGACCTGACGACTCCTTCGAGGCCCCGATTCCCGAAACCTCGAAACGCCGGCCTCGAGAACAGAGTCAGCTCGAATTCGAACTCGACTTCCTCGGCCGAGTCCTCGAGCGCGATCCTTTGTATGGTGACGCTCTGAAGGTCCACGCCAATAATCTCGCCGCCAAGGGTTATTACAACCGCGCTCTTCAAGCCGATCTTCAGATCGTCCGCCTCCGCCCCGATAGACCGATCGGTTGGTACAATCTGGCATGCAGCTACGCATTACTCGGGATGGTCGATCGAGCCTTCGAGGCTCTCGAACGGTCGATTCGAGTCGGCTATCACGATTTCCACCATCTTCGGCGCGATCGCGACCTGAAGTCGCTCCGACGTGACCCGCGGTTCGCTCGCCTTCTCCGACGCCTTTGATACGAACTCCGGTCAAGCGAGCCACGCCCGATGCATCATCACCGCTGGGAACACGTTGACGAAGCCGCGCTGGCCGTCCGGGATCATTGGCCCGTCGGAACACCGACGATCGGGATCGTCCTGGGGACCGGCCTGGGAGAACTGGCTCGTGAAATCGAGGTCCAGGCGACTATTCCATATCCCGAGATCCCCCATTTTCCCCACTCCACGGTCCAGAGTCACCGTGGACAGTTGGTCTGCGGGACGCTCTCGGGTCAGACGGTCATGGCGATGGAGGGACGGTTCCATCTCTACGAGGGATACACCGCCGCGCAGGTGACCTTCCCGATCCGGGTGATGCGGGCGCTCGGCTGTCAGACCTTGATCGTATCGAACGCCGCGGGCGGGTTGAACCCCTTGCATTCCAAGGGAGACCTGGTCGTGATCGACGACCATATCAATCTGCTCGGGCTCAACCCCTTGATCGGTCCCAACGACGAGCGACTGGGACCCCGATTTCCCGACCTGATCGAGCCTTACGACCGCAAGCTTCAAGATCTGGCGCTGAAGGTTGCCATCGAGTCGAACATCGTGGCCCACCGGGGTGTCTATGTAGCGGTCACCGGGCCGAACCTGGAGACCCGGGCCGAGTATCGATTCCTCCGGGCGATCGGGGCCGACGTCGTGGGGATGTCGACCGTTCCCGAGGTTCTCGTGGCCGTTCATGCCGGGATGAAAGTCCTCGGGTTCTCGATCGTCACCGACCTCTGCTTGCCTGATGCCCTCGAACCGGTCAAAATTGAGGAGATCCTCAAGGTAGCGGGCGAGGCCGAAGGGAAATTGAGGACGATCGTCAAGCAGGTCATCGAGCGCATGGGTGCCTGATCGACACGATCGAATCCGGCGACTTTTTTGACTCTAACCGTTCTGTTGGCGGTCAATTCTGGCCGCACAACGTCATTTATTGAACGTACAATCTCATGTCAACGCCTGCGAAGCCGTACAAAGAGACCTTGAATCTGCCGGTCACCGCCTTCGACATGAAGGCAAACCTGACCGTCCGCGAGCCCAAGCTCCAGGAGCGCTGGCGCGATCAGGATCTCTACGCGCTGATCCGGCAAAAGAGCGCGGACAAGCCCCGGCGCATCCTCCACGACGGTCCACCTTACGCCAATGGCGAGATCCATATGGGGCACCTCCTGAACAAGGTGCTCAAGGACGTCGTCGTCCGCAGCCTGACCATGCGCGGTTACGATAGCCCTTATGTCCCCGGCTGGGATTGCCACGGCTTGCCGATCGAGCACAAGGTGATGAAGGATCTCGGCTCGAAGGCCGCCGGGATGAGTACCACCGAGGTCCGCGAACTCTGCCAGAACGAAGCCATGAAGTGGGTCGAGATCCAGCGCGATCAGTTCCTCCGCCTCGGGATCTCGGGCGACTGGTTCAAGCCGTATCTCACGCTCGATAAGCGTTACGAAGCCGGAATTCTCGACGTCCTCGCCGGCCTGCTCGACAACGGTGCGATCTTCCGCCAGCTCAAGCCGATCCACTGGTGCCTCCAGGACCGGACCGCCCTGGCCGAGGCCGAACTTGAATACTCGGACGAGACCTCGCCGAGCATCTACGTCAATTTTCCGATGGTCAGCGGTGTGCCCGAAAGCTGGGGCGACGGCCCCTGGCAGGTGATGATCTGGACGACGACTCCCTGGACCCTCCCGGCTAACGTGGCGATCGCCGCCCACCCCGACCTTGATTACGTCGGCCTTGGATACGTCGA
>JAJYCH010000242.1 GCA_021778575.1 Planctomycetota bacterium | reverse complement strand
GTCGAACTGACCGGCAGCGACACCGAGGACGGCGTTTATGTGGTCAAGCTCGGCCCGGCGCAGAAGCTTCAGGACGAACTCGACGGCTGGAATTGCTGCCGACCAGCGGGGCTCCGGCATGACCTGGTCCTGATGAGCGTCGAACCCCGCCGCGACCCCGACGATGGCTCGCTGATCGCCCTGGTTTATACCGATGCTCAACAACTGATCGGCGTCGATGAAACACTCTCGCTCGAATCGGCGCTCCTCGATTCGGCAAGGCTGGGGGTGCCGACTCCAGAATCAGTGGCCGACTCGCTCTTTCAACTTTATGAGCGGCTCGGCTTGCTACTCTACCGGACCTCGTACGTCGAGAACCCCGACGACAAGAACTACGTTTATTCGTCCGAGCGGCTCGACAAGCATTTGCCGCTCAACCTGAGCCTCTGGAACGCGAAGTCGGGTCCGGCGTTCGAGTGCCGGGCCTTGACGACGACATTCACCGAGATGATTCCGCTTCGCGACCAGTTTCGCGACCCGGTCAGCTTCCTGACCTTCCTGGGCGAAGCGGGCGACCAGCACAGGGACCGGGTCCGGGCGCTGGTGCCCCGAATTCTCCGAGGACATTCGCACGGCGACCTCCACGGCCGGAACGTCCTGATCGGTCGGGTCGGCGACCGGGTGCTCTGGCCGGCGGTGTTCGACTTCGGCGATATGGGCCGCGATAACCTGATCGCTCGCGACTTCGTCAAGCTCGAAACCGAATTCAAGATCCGCGCCTATCCACAGATCTTCACCAGCGCAACCACCATGCCCATCCTGATCCCCGAGATCGTGACCTTTGAACGCGAACTGGCCGAGTGGACCGAGCTTTGCCGCGACACCTGCCAGTGGCCAAACCAGCCACGATCAAACGAGCCGCGCGACCGGTTCTCCTGGTTGATCCTCAAGATTCGCCAGCAGGCTCAGACCCACCTGGGAATCCGCAAGAACCGGAGCCGCGACTGGCTGGCGGAATATTATTTTTTGCTCACCGTTTACGCCCTCAGTTCGGTACGATTCAACAACCTGACACCGATCGAGTTCCTCGGAGCCTACCTGGCCTCCGGAACCGCCTGCGCCCGCTACCGCTACGATCGCGAGTCGGCCGAGGACGCCCCCAACAGGTGACTCTTCCGTCGCGGGAGTTCCGATCAAATGATGCACCCGAGCCATCACCAGGAATTCGACGAGATCCGCGGAACCTGGCGCAGACAGATCGATCGGCCAACCCTCGAAGCAGCCCTCGACCGACTCAAAAGTCTCGCCGACGAGTTCCCCTACGTCCTGGCGATCGGTCACGAGATCGTTCTGGTGCTCGAAAAACTTGGGCGAATTGACGAAGCGATCACGCAACTGAAGAACCTCGAACGCCAGTTCAAGAAGCTCGACGAGGAAACGCTCTGCCGCTGGGGGAAACTGTTCAAAAAGCAAGCCATCACAGCCCTGCAACCTCCGGCCGACCTGACACAGGCGCTCCAGGATCTCGACGAGGCCGCGCGTTACTACGCCCGGGCCTTCGAGGTTCAGCGCGGGTTCTATCCCCGGATCAACGAACTCTCGCTCCAGTTCTATCGCGCGGCGGTGCTCAACGACCTGGGCAAGACCGAGGAAGCGCGGCTCCTCCTCGAAGAAGTCCGGCGAAAAGCAGCGCAGATGCTGGCCGACTCCGACGTCTGGCGTCCCCGAAAGGACGACGATCATGTCTGGGTCCTGGCGACCAAGGGAGAGGCCGCCGTCCTGGCCCATTCCTGGACCGACGCGGAGGCTCGCTACGCCGCCGCGGTCCTGACCGCTCGAAGCCAACGCTTTTATCTCGACGTGATGCGTGATCAGATGAAATTGCTCGTCGATGCCTGCCGACGTCTCGGAATTCTCCCCGTCGATCATGCCTTGGCTGATCCCGACGCCTATTTTCATCACGACGGAAATCATCCGGACCACCTGGTCGCCTGACGATTTTCGGTCGCGGTATGACAGCGAGATTTCTCCCCCCCCCCGCTGGGAACCGATCCAATGGCGAAAAAAGTTCTGATCCTCTCCGCCTCGGCCGGGGCGGGCCACCTCCGGGCCGCCCAGGCGATCGAGCATGCCTTCGAGGCCACCGGGTCGGCCCGATCGGTCCATAATTATGACACGCTTCAGTTCACCAACCCGATGTTCCGCCAGCTTTATTCCAAGGCATATATCGAGATGGTCAACCGGATGCCCGAAGTCCTGGGCTGGCTCTACGACCGGATGGATCAGCCCGACCAGGACGACCGGCTTCAACTCGCCTTCGACAAGCTCAACACCGGCCCGTTGATCAAGCTCCTCGAAGAACTCCAGCCCGACGTCACGATCTGCACCCATTTTCTCCCCGCTGAAATCATCTCGTGGCTGATCGGCAAAGGTCGTCTGAATACCCGACAGGCAATTGTCGTCACCGACTTTGATGTTCATGCCCAATGGCTCTGTCAGCATTACGCGCACTATTTCGTCGCCATCGACGAGACCCGCGCGCACCTTGAGGAACTGGGAGTTCCCGCCGCGAAGATCACCGTATCGGGAATCCCGGTCGACCCGGTGTTCGCTCAGCCAAAAGACAAGCTGGCGATGCGCGAGAAGTATGGTTTGAGGCGTGACGGAACCGTGATCCTGTCGTCGGCCGGTGGCTTCGGAGTGGGTCGGATTGATGAACTGATGTCTTCGCTCTTGAAGATCCGACACCGTTCCGAGATCATCGCCATCTGCGGCCGGAATGAGGAATTGAAGCAGCGACTCGACCGGCTCGCCGCAGAACTTCCGGCCGATTCTCCGGTGAGGATGAAAGTGATCGGTTTCACAACCGAGATGGACGAGTACATGGCCGCGTCAGACCTGGTCGTCGGCAAGCCGGGCGGTCTGACAACCTCCGAGGCGCTCGCTCGCGGCCTGGTGTTCGTCGTGGTCAGCCCGATTCCCGGTCAGGAAGAACGAAACTCCGACCACCTCCTCGAAGAAGGCGCCGCGATCCGCTGCAACAACCTGCCGGTGCTCGCCTACAAGATCGACCGATTGCTGGACGATTCCCAGCGACTGGCGACGATGAAAGCCAACGCTCTCCGTCTGGCCCGACCGCACGCGGCGTTCGACATTGTCACGCGAGTCACGGAGATCGGCAATACCGAGACTCCGCCGACCACCGCCCGGAAAAGTCGCAAGATCGCCGACCACCCGATTCTCAAGAAAGTCCGATCGAGTCAGAAACCAAAAAAGAGATTTACGTAAATATTTTCGATTAATATGCTATCATTTTTATATTTATCATACTATAATTACAAGAGTATTCTACTATGCGAATTGATCCTGACGAGATTGACACCTGGCTTTGCCGGTCGCTCGAAGACCGGCGGTTGTCTCGGAACGAACGACAGGAACTGGTGGAGTTTCTGGCCGGTCTGGATTCGACGATCGACCGTGAAGCACTCCGACGTCGAGCCTTCGCGATCGCCCGAGCCTCGACGGGACTGGCCGAAAATCACGCGGTGATCGAGTGGCTCGACGACGTCACGCGGGCACTCCGCGAGATTGCTTCGACCACTGCTCCACCAACCGTGGCCCAATCGTTTTTCAGCCCCGGCGAGGATTGCCCCCGGGCAATCGGCAGACTGCTGGACCAGGCCCGACACACGATTGATATTTGCGTCTTCACGATCACTGATGATCACCTGTCCGACGCAATCCTCGAAGCCCACCGACGCCAGGTCGCCATCCGGATCATCACCGACGACGCCAAGGCCGAGGATCTGGGCTCGGACATCGAGCGATTCGAACGAGCAGGGATCGCCACCAGGGTTGATCGAAGCCCGTCGCACATGCACCACAAATTTGCGATCTTCGACGGTTCCACGCTCCTGACCGGTAGCTACAACTGGACCCGAGGAGCCGCGCGAGACAACGAGGAGAATCTGATCATCACCTCCGACGCCCGGCATCTTGTGCCGTTCGAGCAGACCTATAATCGACTCTGGGAGAGATTGGACCCTGCGCAATAACTTTCAGCAGTCAACGCATTACATCTCGTTATGAGGCAGAGGTTCGTTACCACCACGCGTCAGGTAAGCGTGAATGACTCTGCGGTCGATCGACCGTTTCAGAAAGCGGACTGATCCATCAGCCAACAAGACATTATATCCGCCGTCATGATAGCTGTGATGACTGTCAAACTGTTCAAATAATAGATTTTTATCGTAACGAATGTCGCCGGGCCTCGTCCAGGCAGTGACGTTCTGCGTTTCGCCAACAACGATTGTATGACTCAGTCCATCGGTGATCTCGTCAAAACGGGTCGGCTTGAAATCCGGGGTGAACACCATCCCCGGGCCGACGACAACCTGATAACCGGTCATTCCCGGTTGCGGCTTCGGGTCGCTCGGGCAGGAGAAAACGCTTGGCATCCGCTTCGTCAGCGGCAGGTTATGCGGGCTATCCCACGGTTCGTCGAGATGGAAATCATAATAGAGAGTACTTGAGTCAAAGAATGGCAGAATGGCGACGCGCCAGCTCAAGAGCGGCCGGCCCGCCTTGTCGGTGATCGCCTCCGGCGGCAAACAATTGTAGACCTCGTGATAGTTATGGAGGGCCAGGCCAATTTGTTTCAGATTGTTCACGCATTGGGCCCGTCGGGCAGCCTCGCGCGCGGAACGATACGCGGGCACCGAGAGCAGGAACAGCGTGAACAGACAGCCGAAGGTTCCCAGAACCCGGCCGGTCAGGGCCAGCCATCGCCCTCGAATCCGACCACCGCTCCGGTCGATATCCCGTTCTGCCAGGTTCCCCAGAATGATCGCCGGAATCCCCGAGAGACAGGCAAAGAAGAAGCAAACGCCAACGACGACACTGGCGATCGCCTTGCCGCTGAGCACCGGTCGAGCAAAATCTTCAGAGAGCACCCAGACGTCCGGAGGCTCGGGCGGCTTGGGAACCAGCACCTCTTGCCCGCATTCCGGACACCGCGCGAGCAAACCAATTTCCTCGTCGGGACGCTCGAAGGAATGACCATTTTCGCAGTTCAAAAGAATCCACATGTTCAATTTCCAGTTCAGGCCCGCGAGCCCATGACAACTGTAAAATTGATCGATTTGAATGCTATCGGTTTCGTTTCTGGAAAGCAAGTCGATCGGGACGATTTCCGGGCCAGATCGGTTTGTTGCTTCGTGAAATCCCGAAAAAACTGTGCTACAGACGCGCGAACGAACGGAATATATCGAGGAAGTTCTTGAAATCGATACTCTTCCATCCGAGAAAAATCCCATGAACGTCAGCGCGGCCCGAGCCGAGGCGAACCGCCGAAATTCTCAGAAAAGTACCGGCCCGAAGACGGTGGAGGGGAAAGAGCGGTCGTGTCAAAATAGTCGGAAGCATGGATTGACCGGCCAAGGGCTTGTCCTGTCCGAGCATGACCAGGCCGAAGTCGATCGACGCGATCAGGCTCTCCAGTCGGAGTTGGCTCCGAGCACCGTGCTTGGCGCGATTCTGGTCCGACAGCTTGCCATGCTTTCGGTCCGGATCGAGCGGGGCTCGCGCCAGGAGTTCGCCGCCGTCGCCGAGCAGATTCGCCATGCCGACGAACGGTTCGACCAGGACCGCGCCGATCGCGCCGAGGTTGAATTCGCCGGGCTCGCCGACGATCCCCGGCGGACCGTGGCCAGGCTCCGCAAGACGACCGAGGGGATCGACCTCCTTATCACCGCCTGGCACGACCTCCGATCGGATCTCACGCGGACCAAGCACCCGATCTGGACGCCGGCGCACTTCACTCGGCTCGGAAATCTGCTCGGTCTCCCTGGCGAAAAATTGGCCAGGACCCGGCTTGATGCCATCTCAAAGGCCGCCTGGGGCTTCCTTGCCGAGCTGGAACCCGAGGAGCGAACCAGCATGGAATCCGAGGCGCGAAAGGCCTGGGCCAGAAATCACCTGATCGAGCGGATCGACGCCGCTCTGAAGGATCTCGAAGACGAACGCGCAACCCTGGATACGTCGGCGATCGCTCTCGACCGCGCCGAGGCTCGCGATCGAGCGCTCTTCGATCCGTCGAAAGCGGCCACGCTGGCCCGGCGGTACGAGTCGGAGTCGAGGCGTTGCTTCTTCAGGACTCTCCACGAGTTCCGTCAAGTCGAGGCCGACTCCGTCGACTCCGCTGACTCCGCCGAGGAGCCCTGCGCGACCGAATCCGATGGCCCGGTGGCTTCGTTTCGGGAAACGCGACCGGGTCCATCGGACGGTGACCGATTGAGGCAAGCCGAACCCCCTCAAGCGGCTCAACCGAAGCCGGTCGTCGCCGATCGGGAGGGGTCTCGGGCCGGAAAGCAGGCCAACCAGGCGCGACAGGTGGGTGTCGCCGCCGGCTGATCGGCTTCCAAGGGTTCTTCATTCGATTTTCCGGGATCGCGGTGCGCGCCGATATCGACATTTAGACTGATGAGGAATTCCACTGATGCGGAATTCCCCTACGTCATTATTGATCGAGGTCTCAGCGCTTCGGCTTGGGAGCGGTGATCATCGGGAAGTCGTCGGTCCGGAACGGCGAGGCCGGAAGCCCGTCCTTGTTCCAGAGGTTGACCACCGGAAAATTCGCCCAGCCGTAGCGGACGGCGACCGGTTTCGCCACCTTGTCGGCATGGACGACGATGGTATTGTCGGCCTCGATCGTGGCTTCGGCGTTGACGAACTTGTGATCCTCGCCGGCGATCGCAAACCCCTTGAGCGGGCCGTCCTTCGCCACCAGTCCCTGACCGACATACTTGAAGTGCAGCACGATCTTGTCGTCCTTCACGTCCATCGAAGTATACTCGGGTCCGGACCCGATCACGGGCTGATCATAGGCGATCATCAACGCCGCGCGAGCCAGTCGGCCACCCACCGGCTCCTTTTTCTTGGGGTGAACGTCGTTCTCCTCGCCGACATCGGTGATGACGGCCATGCCGGTTTTCGGCAAGATCTGCGTGGTCTTGAGCTGTGCTTCGCGAAGCTCGGCCCAGTCGCTTTCGGCCGGCTCGGCGACAATCTTACGAAATGGCGCGAGCTGGACGATCAGGAACGGGAAGTCCCCCTGTCCCCAGGCCGACCGCCAGTCGTTGATCATCGCCGGCAGAAGGGTTCGGTACTGGAACGCCCGGCCGGCGTTGGCCTCGCCCTGATACCAGATCGCTCCGCGGATCG
>JAJYCH010000241.1 GCA_021778575.1 Planctomycetota bacterium | reverse complement strand
GGCGGTCGGGGTACCGCTTTTCGCCGTTCATTAGAGGCACTTCCCCCCCCCTCCCACTTAGTAGCATGATTGCTTGCATTTGTGGTTTTGAATTGTTCCTCCCGGGTTTTCCTGGACTTGGGGTTCGGTTCGCCTTACAGGACAAAGAGCCGAATCGAGCGGAGTTCGCGAAAATGGGTCGAACCGAACTCGACCGGATCAACCCCACCATGAACGCCACGTTACGACTGCGGACGACTTATCGGAACCAGGGTCTGGGCTTTTTCCCTTTGTTCCTGGCATGGTTCGTCGGGTCCCTTTTCGCGGCAGCGGACACGCCTCACCCCGTTCTGGCGATGGTCGTTCTGGGGACTGTCCCGCTGTTGATGGCTGGGTTCTCGGTGTTGATGGTGCTGGCTTACTGGCAACAGGTTTTGACGATCGAGGGGGAGCACCTGACCTATCAGGGCGTCTTCCATTTCAAAGAAATCAACCTGGCGGACGTGACCGTCGCCCGATGGCGGAACTGGCCGGGCCATGATGGTTCGCTGGTGCTCCGGACCGACGCAACTCGTTTGGTGATCGACTTTTCCAACTACGATACCGATCAGCGCGAGCCGATAGTCGCGTTGGTCCGATCGGTCCTGCCGCCGGAGATCCAGGTTGGCTGGAATCTCTTCTCCTACCGGATCGAACGGCAAGCCAAACGGGCAGGCCAGACCAAGCCTGGCCCCGACGAGATCCTCCTCCGCCGCGATCGCTGGGACCGGTTATTCGGGCCAGCTCTTGTACTGATGGGACTGGTAGGAATCGCCTTCTGGTGGATCACGGCGAAACCCGGCTACTTGGCCTTGCCGGTGGCTCCTCTAATCTTCTGGGCGATGATGCGTTTCTCGACTCCAGCCGAGGGAATGATCGCGGGGAAGGTCAGGCTCCCCAAAGAGCCCGAGACGATCCGAAACATAGGGTTCATCCTGACCTGGATGTTGCTGGGCTTCGGGGGGCTGGCCGTGAATGCCTATCTCCGGCCCGGGGTGGCTGAACTCGACCCGATCCTGGTCGTTGGGTTGCTGGTCTGGATCGGAGTCCTGGGCGTCGAAGCCTTCCGCGATTCACGACGCCAGAGCCGCCGCGACCGAGAGGCCGCCGACCTGGCCGCGAAAGGGCGAGGCGAACGGGATGTCGATCCCTGGGAGCTTGAATAAACATCGAGGTTCCGGTAAGTCCTCATTCTCACAGGGCTGTCGCCTCCCGTGATCTGAGGTCTGGTTGGTTCAAATCTTCGGTTCCTGGCAGTTTTGAATTGTTCCTCCCCGGTTTTCCTGGACTTTGGGGTCGGTTCCTCCTATAAGGCAAAGAGATGCCTGTTCGGGCGGTGGGACGCACAAATCGCCCTCGGGCGTCGTAAAGGCTCTGGCCGGGCGGCTTCGTGCGCCGCGGGTGCTCGCCTTCATTCCTTGATTTCGGGTCGACTCCCTGACGACCTGGAAACACTCGAAGGGCCTCATAGCCATGACTTTGCGTTCGCTGGCAGCGTTTCTGGGAACGATGGCGATTCTTGGTCTTGCCTCCGGCGCATCGGCCCAGGACACGGCCCCGTCGTCCCCGCCCACCCAACAACCGAAGTCAAAGGCCGCCGATGAGGCCAAGAAGTCCGACACCGCCAAGCCCGACTCCGCCCCGACCGATACCACCAAGACCGAAAAGGTCGAGCCCAAGCTGGAGCGGGCCTACTTTGGCGGCGGCTGCTTCTGGTGCCTCGAAGCGTTCTTCGAGCGGGTCAAGGGGGTCAAGCAGGTGGTTTCCGGGTTCGCGGGCGGGAACACGCCTAACCCTTCCTACGAGATGGTTTGCACTGGTCTGACAGGCCACGCCGAGGTCGTCGGGATCGAGTACGACGCCAAAATCGTCAGCTACGACGACCTTCTCGACATCTTCTGGATCTGCCACGACCCGACCACCCTCAACCGTCAAGGGGTGGACGAGGGGACCCAGTATCGCTCGATCATTCTCTACGCGAACGACGAGCAGAAAAAGCTGGCCGAGAAGTCGTACCAGAAGGTGACGCTGGCCAACCTCTATCGCGACCCGATCGTGACCCAGATCGTCCCGCTTGCCCAGAACAAGTTCTACGTCGCCGAGAAGTATCACCAGGACTACTTCCGCCGGAACGCCAACAAGAACCCGTACTGCCAGACCACCATCGCCCCGAAGATGGCCGAGCTGAAAGCCAAGTTGAACAGCCCGATGGTCCGGGCGAAGCTGAACATGAAAGACCTCAACGCCAAGCCGCAAGCCCCGAAGTGAACCAGGCGTCGACAGCCGCGTCGGTCGGTTGGAACTTTCGCTGGTTCCGGCCCGACCCGGCAATGTTCCTCCGGCCCCGACCTCTTTGAACCGGAGTGATACAAAGGGTCAATGAGGGGAGGCATGACTCGCTGGCCTGGCGGCTGGAAGGCAATCGAGAACTCCCTGGAGGCCGCCGACTTCGTGGAGGCTCTCCGGCGGCTTCTCGCGCCGGGCCATCCCCTTTTCGGACTGCCGCTTCGAGCCATTGGCCGCGAATGGAATGGCATCCTGGCCCTGTTTGCCTTCGACGACGGTTCGGGGCGAGTCGCGGTGGTCCATCTGCTCTGGAAAGGGGAACCGATGGAACCGCCGTTGTATCCCTATTCGAAGATCTACGATAGCCAGCAGGAGGCCTGGATCAAGGAGACCGAGTGGTATCAGGAGTTGAAGAAGCGGCAGCCCGACCCGGCCGTCGTGCCCCGATTCAAGAAGGGGGACCGGGTCATGCTGCTCAAGCACTTCGACTGGGCGGGGGACGCACGGGCCACGATCGTCCAGGAAGGTCGGCCCCGGCTCATCTTCGATGGATCGACGCATGTCGAATACATGGTCGAATTCGACGAGCCGCAGCCCGAAATCAATCCACCCGAAAACCCTGAAATTCCAACCCATTGGGCGGGAACAACCGTCCTCGAACAATCGTTGCGTCCGCTCAGCCCTGCCGAAGTGCCCGGTCGAGTCCGACGGTTCCGATCGACCTGAATGAGCGGACGATTCGTGGAGACTGGCCTGAACTTCCGCTCACCTCGGGTTTGCCGAAATCGTGGGCGCAGCTATGCTTGAGATCCCGTCACCCGGTCTTTTTCGGCCGACGGTGATCGAATCCCAGGCTGGGCCGGCTCGATGTTCAAGTTCCTTCACGCCGCCGATATCCACCTCGATAGCCCGTTGCGCGGTCTCGACCGCTACGAAGGGTGCCCCAGCGACGAGATTCGCGGCGCGACCCGTAGGGCTCTCGAAAACCTGGTCCGGCTGGCGATCGACGAGCAGGTCGCCTTTGTTCTGATCGCCGGCGACGTCTACGACGGCGACTGGAAGGACCACAACACCGGTCTCTGGTTCGTCAGGCGGATGGCGGAACTCCGCGACGCCGGGATCAAGGTCTACCTGATCCGAGGCAATCACGACGCCAAGAACAAGATGACCCGCGACCTCCGGTTGCCCGATAACGTCACCTCGCTCGACGTCAATAAACCCCAGACTTGCCTGCTCGACCACGTTCCGGTCGCGATCCACGGCCAGGGGTTCGCCAGCCAGGCGGTCGTCGAAGACCTCGCGGCGAACTATCCCGCCGGCGACCCCGGCTGCTTCAACCTCGGGCTCCTGCACACCAGCGTCAACGGTCGTGAGGGGCACGACCGCTACGCCCCCTGCACCGTCGAGTCGCTCCGGACCAAGAATTACGGCTACTGGGCTCTCGGTCATGTCCACACCCGCGAGATCCTTGATGACCGCGACGGCCCCATCGCCTTTCCCGGCAATCTCCAGGGGCGTCATATTCGCGAGAGTGGCCCGAAAGGGTGCCTGATCGTCACGGTG
The DNA here is from genome assembly GCA_021778575.1 of Planctomycetota bacterium. Taxonomy (GTDB): domain Bacteria; phylum Planctomycetota; class Planctomycetia; order Isosphaerales; family Isosphaeraceae; genus Tundrisphaera. Next base: position 3,347 of record JAJYCH010000241.1, on the reverse strand, counting down.
GAAGGGCACCAGGTCGCCGCGACCGAGTTCCGCTCGCTCGACGTCCTGCGGTGGGAGACCTGCAAGGTCGACGCCTCGGACCTCGATAATCTCGATGACGTGGCCCAGCGGTTCCAGGACCAGTTGCCCGACCAGATGGCCGGGGCCGACGACCGATTTCTGGCCCTCCGGGTCGAGGTCATTGGCGAGTCCGCCCTCCACGATAAGATCGTCGCCCAGATCGACCAGCTTGCCTGGGATCTCCGGTCGACGACCACCGACCGAGGTCGTGGGCGAGTCTGGGTCGAGAAGGTCAAGATCCGGACGCGAGCCCCTCGGATCGGCCCGGATCGAGTGGTCGACGGCCCCCTCTTCGAGATCGACCGGCTGCTCCGCGAGCTGACCACCGACGACGCCAGGCTGACCGAGTTCGCCCGACGCGAACTGGGCGACCTGACCAAGAAACTACCCCTGGAACTGAAGACCGCCGACGGGATCAACCTCGAAGCCGCCGACTGGCTCAAGTCGATCCTCGACGAGGTCCGGCCGCTCTTGACCGATCGGTTTCAGGCTTTGGAGGGGGCTCGATGAGGTTACTTCAGCTCGACCTGCGCGACTTCGGCCCGTTCTCGAACGCCGAGCCGATCCCGCTCAGCGGCGGCGATCGCGGACTTCACCTGATCTGCGGCCCGAACGAGGCCGGCAAGAGCACGACGCTCCGGGCAATCCGGGCGCTCCTGTTCGGATTCCCTCGGAGCACCGGCGACAATCACGGGCGCGATTACAGCACCTTACGCGTCGGCGGCGAGATCCAGGACGAAAGCAAACGTAAAGTTTCGTTCGTTCGGCGTAAGCGCGACCTCTCGCCACTCTGGACGTTCGACGACGCCAAAGCTCTGGCTCCCGACACGCTCCTTCCGTTTCTTGGCGGGGTGGATCAGGAAAAGTTCCTCGACCTCTTCTCGATGGATCACGACGAGCTGGTTGAGGGGGGCAGGTCGATCCTGAAGGGGGGCGGCCGGCTCGGTGAACTCCTCTTCGCGGCTGGTTCGGGCCTGGCCCCGGTCGCCGAGGTCCGCAAGAAGCTCGATGAGGAGATGGACAAGCTCTTCAAGCCCCGTGCGTCCACCCCCTCGATCAACGCCGCGCTGGCGGAACTGGCCGAGAAACGCCGGACGTCCGAGAGAGCGATGCTGGCCACGGCCGAATGGGTCAACCTGGACGCGACTCTGGCTCGCGAACGATCGAGAAAAGCGGCCATCGACGTCCAGATTCGCCAGGCCGATCAGGAAAAACGTCGGCTCGAACGGGTTCGCGCGGCTCTTCCGGTGATCGCCAGGATCGACCTCGAACAGGCGGGGCTCGCCGAGTTCGGTCCATCGGCCCGGGTCCTCTCCAACGGATTCGAGGAGCGCCGACACAACGCCCAGGCCGCCCGGATCGTCGGAGCCAGGGCTGCCCAGGCCGCCGAGGAGGCGCTGGAGACCATCCGCCGCGACCTCGAAACCTTCGGCCCGCGCGATGCCGTGCTCGACGAGGCCGACGCGATCCGCCGGGTCCGCGACGATTCGGGGCTCTATCGCAAGGCCCTGGAAGACCGACCCGTCGAGGAGAATCGCCTCGCTCGTCGCCAGTTGGACGCGGTCGCCCTGCTGAGCGAGCTTCGTCCCGACAGCTCGATCGACGATGCCGATTCCCTCAAGATTTCGCCGGCGCTCAAGGCTCGGGTCCTCGAAGTGGCGCAGGAACTGGCGAGGCTCCAGGCCGGCTGTTCGGCCGCCGAGATCGAGGTCAACCGCCTTATCGCCACCAATCCGGGCATCGACCAGCGCGACGCGATCCCCGATGCCGCGCGACGGGCCGAGGCCCTGGCCCAGGCCATCCAGAAAGCACAGGGGCACGGCGACCTCGAAGCCCAGCTCGCCTCGTCGGTCGCCGAGCTGGCCCGGCTCGAACAGCAGGCGGCCATCGACCTCCGGAATCTGCCGCTCTGGTCCGGCTCGCTTGAGGAACTCGAAGCGCTGGCGGTTCCGCCCAAGACAACCCTCACGCGATTCGAAAAAGCCTTCCGAGAAGCCGCCGAACTGGTGGTCCGGATCGATCTCGACCGCGTCCGACTCGTCGACGAGCAGACCCGGCTCGACCGTCAGGCCGAACGCGAGCAGGCAACCGGAAAGGTGCCGACCGACGAGGAACTCCGAGCCCGGAGGAGCCTGCGCGACAACCGCTGGCGGACGATTCGCCGGGCCTGGCTTGACCACGAACCGGTCGAGGCCCCCGATCAGCTCGCCGAGGAATTCGAGTCCACCGTCCGGTCGAGCGACGAGGTCGCCGATCGCCTCCGGAGCGAGGCCGACGCCGTCGCCGAACGGACTCAGCGCCAGTGGCGGCGTGCCGAGCTTGCCGACGAGATCGCCGCGAAGACCATCGAACGCGACCGGGCCCAGGCTAACCAGGAAACCACCCAGCAGGAATGGCGGGATCTCTGGAGGCCGCTCGGGATCGATCCGCTTCCCCCGACCGAGATGAAAGAATGGGTAGCCGATCATCAGACCGACCTCGTCCGCCAGTCCCGAATCATCCGGGAAAAACGGATCGAGCGGGATCAGAAATCGGCGAAGATCGACCAGGCCCGGGCCGAGATCGGCCGCCATCTCGAAGCGTTGCGGGAGCCCCAGGCCGTTCCGAACGAGTCGCTCGTCGGGCTCTTGGCACGGGCGAAATCAGTCGTGGAATGGGTGAGCGTCGCGTCACGTCTGGATCAGTCGAGGATTACGCTGGCGAAGGCGCAAGGGGCGCTGGTCGATGCGAAAGCCCGCTGGGCCGCCGCGGTCAGCCCGCTCGGGCTTGGCGCGGAGGTCTCGCCCGAACTGGCGCAGGCGGTCATCGGTCGGTTCGACGAACTGACGGGAATGCTCCGCGAGATTGGCGAACTGCGATCAAAGATCGACGATATGATCCGCGTCGAGGGACGTTTCGAAGCCTCGGTCCGGTTACTGATGAAGCGGTTGGCGATCGACCCTGGATCGGAATCATTGGAGTCGACGGCGCTCGAACTGGAGAACCGGCTCAAGGCGGCGCTGGTCATCGAGACCCGGCGGAATGAGTCGATCAAGCGCGATAAACAGGAACAAGCGAAGCTCGAAGAAGCCCGGAAGGCCATCAATCAGACCGACGCCACGCTGGACGCGCTGAAGATCGAAGCCGGTTGCGACTCCGTCGAGGGACTGACTGAGGCCGATCAGATTTCTCGAGCGATCCAGGACCGAACCAAGAAGCTGCACGACCTTCGCGAACAGCTCGACACCCTGGCCGCTCCGATCCCGGCGCAGATGCTTCGTGACGAGGCCCAGGGGCAGGACCCGGAA
>JAJYCH010000240.1 GCA_021778575.1 Planctomycetota bacterium | reverse complement strand
CTCAAGAGGCCCGCCAACGGTTCGACCATCCCGTCCAGCGACGCTCGCTTCGCCAATCCCACCACCTCGGGCCTGAAGGCCACCATCAAGCCCGGTGAGAACGCACTCGAAGCGTTCCAGGTGACCGAAGCCGGCGGTGGACCGGCAGGCAGGACCACGAACCGCGATTGAACAGCCAGGTCGTCCGTTATTGAGAGGAAAAAGAGGACCGGCGCGCCGCCCAGTGCCGATCGTCCTCGGAACCGAGAAACGAGCGAGGCAGCCTGCCTGTCCCCATTTTTCCGGTCGGATCGGAGACATGATCCGAGGTCGATCACCTCATGACTTCGCCTTCAACAAGCCGGTTGACTTCATCCACTCTTCCAGCCGCTGCGGCCAGGCAGAAACCGGCTTCTTGCCGGGGAGCATCCCGTAGCCGTGACCTCCTGACGAGTACACATGCAGTTCGGCCGGAACCCCGGCGCGCTTCAAGGCCAGGTAATACTGGACGCTGCTCTCGACCGTCACCGGGTCATCGCCGGCATGGGCGAGGAACGTCGGAGGGGTCTGCGAACCGACCTTGATCTCGTCGGCAAGCCCGGCGTTCCCCTTCTTGACCAGGTAGGCCGGATAAATCAAGACCGTGAAATCGGGCCGAAAACTGACCTTGTCCACGGCGTCGATCGGCTCATAAGTGCGTTTGTCAAAGTTCGTCGACTCCCAGGCGGCCAGGTGCCCGCCCGCCGAGAATCCGAGCAGGCCGATCCGTTTGGGATCGATCCCCAGCTCACCGGCCTGGCTCCGGACCAGGCTCATCGCACGCTGGGCGTCCATCAACGCTTGCGGAGGCGGAAATTCATTCGAGGTGCCCGACCGACGAGGAACCCGATACTTGAGCATGATTCCCGTCACGCCGATCGAGTTCAGCCAGCGGGCGACATCCTCGCCTTCATGCGAAGTCGCCAGGATGCTGTAGCCACCGCCCGGGCAAATGACGACGCAAGCCCCGGTGTTCTTGTCCGGGCTGGGCTTGAAGATGGTGAGCGTCGGCTTCGAGACGTTCGAGACCCGGGTGATCCCGTCCTTGAATTCCGACTTCTCCTCGCCGATCTTCCCCGTCTCGCCCGGAGCCACGCCCGGCCAGAGGTCGATCGTCTTCGGTGGCGATGGATCATCGGCTCCGGCCGAGAGTGCGAAAATCAGGCAGAATCCCAGGCTGAGCGGCAGGTTTCGCATGAGGAGACGCTTTCGTCTTGGAGAGTTCTTCGTGTTGGCACGGATCGAAATCGATCCAGTACGACTCGCGCTCATCCTAACTCTCGCGATCGGCTGAATCCAGAAGCGCGTTCCCGAGCAGCGTGGCATAGTAAACCGGGGCATGGTCGGCCAGGACCGAAACCTTGAACGGCAGGTCTCCCATCCGGACCCGAAGGTCCTTCGCCATGCCCGTCAGCGCCGCCTTGACCTCACCCAGCCCGGCCTGGAAATCACTGAAAACGTCGCGGGCTGGACTGCCGGGAACGGAAATCAACTTACCGGCATGCGTATATCCCAGGAGAGTCGGCGGGACCGTCGCCACCCAGTCATCCCGATGGACGTAGCGGGTCAGCTTCGACTCGGGCAAACTGATCACGAACGCTCGATCGCCCACCCGAGGCGAGCCAAAAGTGATGACGCCTTCGATCACGGATGGATCAAGATGAGCCGCCGCGAGGGTCGCCAGAGCACCACCCAGGCTATGCCCGGTCAACCAGACCCGCTGTCGAGGCGACTTCGCCCGGACGATCGCGTCGAGTCGGTCGCTGATCTCCTCGAAGGCTCCGAGAAACCCACGATGAACGTGCCCGCCTGCTCGCCAGACGGTGGGCAAGAACTGGCTATCCACCCATAAATCATTCTGATTGATCAGCACCAGTTCCGCCAGGTCGAGCACGCCACGAACCTGCATCCGGGTCCCTCGGAAGACCACGACCAGCGCCGTGTCACTGCTCAAAACCATCCCCCGGTTGTCCTCGGCCGTCCCCAACCATTCGAGGGTGAAACCTTGATCCCGCAGCGGCGAACGAGCCAGAGCCTCGGCGATAAAATCCGCGGTTCCATAAACCAGGAACGAAGCATCAGCCAGCCACGAGGCGTTGCCGAGCGAGTTGCTGGATGCCTCGGGCCGAAAGGGAAACCGGTCGGCGTAGTCGAAGTAAGGGAACCCCGACAGCGGCGGGCGGAGCCCGTCGATGGTTTCGAGCGGCAGGGGGCGAGGTTGGAGATTCATGGAGGGATATTTTCAACCAATGACCTCCTTAACCACCTCGCCATAAACATCCGTCAATCGAAAATTTCGCCCGGCGTAGCGATACGTCAGTTTGGTGTGATCCAGGCCCAGAAGGTGCAGGATTGTCGCGTGGAGGTCGTGGACGTGGACCTTATCCTCGACCGAGTAGTAACCGTAATCGTCGGTCTTGCCATGAACCATGCCCGCCTTGACGCCTCCACCGGCCAGCCACATCGTGTAGCCGTGGGGGTTGTGGTCGCGACCGTCGGTGCCTTCGGAGGTTGAGGTCCGGCCGAACTCGCCGCCCCAGACCACCAGGGTGTCGTCGAGCAATCCTCGGCCTTTCAGATCTTTCAACAGACCGGCGATCGGGCGGTCGACCTCGAGTGCGTTGCGGGTGATGTCTTTCTTGAGCCCGCCGTGCTGATCCCACTTGTAGCTGTGTGAGACCTGGACGAATCGAACTCCGCGCTCGGCAAACCGGCGGGCCATCAGGCACTGGCGGCCAAAATTCTTGGTCGCTTCGTCGTCGAGCCCGTACAGTTTTCGGGTCTCGGGCGACTCGCCGGTGATGTCCTGGATCTCGGGAGCGGCGGCTTGCATCCGGAAGGCGAGTTCAAACGAGTTGATCCGGCCTTCGAGTGCCTGGTCGGGTCCGGACAGTTCGAGATGGTCGCGGTTCATCTCCTGGATCAGGTCGAGTTCGATCCGCTGGAGCGACCGAGGGGTCGTCGTGTTGGTGATGAACGGAATCTTCGCCTGGTCCGACGGGACGCCTGTTGCGCCGATCGGCGTCCCCTGATAGACCGCCGGCAGGAACGCGGAACTCCAGTTGTTCACGCCACCATGACTCAGATTGGGACAGATCGTGATATAACCGGGCAGGTCCTGGTTTTCGGTCCCCAGTCCATAGGTGATCCACGAACCCATGCTCGGCCGGATAAACGTATCGCTGCCGGTATGCAGTTCGAGTAACGCCCCGCCGTGTCGCGAATTCGAGCCGTGCATCGAGTTGATCATGCAGAGATCATCAACACACTTTGCGACCTCGGGAAACAGCTCGCTGACGGCGATCCCGCTCTCGCCATGCTTCTCGAACTTGAACGGCGAGGCGAGCAGATTGCCGGTCTGGCTCGAAACCACGCGAGGCTTGGCGAACGGCAACGGCTTGCCGTGATCGCGGGTCAGGAGCGGCTTGTGGTCGAACGTATCGACTTGTGATGGTCCGCCGTGCATGAACAGGAAGATGACCCGCTTGGCCTTGCCCGGAAAGTGGCCGTCGCGGGGAGCCAGCGGGTTCCGGGGGTCAACCCCCTCGGCCCGAGCCTCCTCGCCGAGCAACCCCGCCAAAGCCAGCGCGGCGAATCCGCCGCCGGTCGAGCGGAGAAGGTCGCGACGCGACAGGACCGGTCCGGCTGCCATCCAGTGCTGGTTCATCTTTGCCATCTCCCTCGGGTCAACAGGCCGGTCAGTCGAGGTAAAGAAATTCACTGGACGCAAAAACCGCCTGGCAATAGGCTTGCCAGACACGAAGCGGTCGGGCATCAGCGGTGACCCCCTGGGCTTCAAGGTCGGTGCCGAAGCGACGAAGGTAACCTTCGGCGCGATCGACCTCCTTGTCCGTCGCGGGCCGACCGTAGGCCGTCAGGTAAAGCTGGCGAATCCGCCCCGGATTATCGAGATCCGATCGCGCCAGCAACCGTTTCCCCAGCGCCTCGGAACAGCGGAGAACCAGCTTGTCGTTCATCATGAACAGGGCTTGCGGAGCGACGGTGGTCGGCGTCCGCTTGCCGTTGGAAGCGCTGGGATCGGCGAAGTCGAACGCTTGAAAGACGTTGTACAGACCGCTCCGGATGATTGGCAAATAGACCGAGCGGCGGTTGACGTTATAATTGAGGTCGCCACCGGTCTCGGTATTATTCACGTAGGCATGATTCTTGGTCGGCAACAGCGAGCCGCCCATCGTCGGGTCGAGTTCGCCGCTGACGCTCAGAATCGCGTCGCGGAGCGATTCGGCTTCGAGCCGTCGCCGTGCGTAGTGCCAGAGCAAGCGATTATCGGGATCGGCCAGCGCGGCGTCGGGGTTGTTCCGGGTACTCATCTGATAGGCCGAGGTCAGCATGATCAGGCGATGCATCGCCTTGATCGACCAGCCCGACTCGACGAATCGATTGGCCAGCCAGTCGAGGAGTTCGGGGTGGTCGGGGCGATCGCCGAGGTGACCGAAGTTATCGGGCGATCGGAGAATCCCTTCGCCGAAATGGCCGAGCCAGATCCGGTTGATCATCACGCGAGCCGTCAACGGATGATCGCCTCGGGCGAGCCATTCGGCCAGTTCGAGCCGGCCGCTCCGGGCCAGGTCGGTCACCTTGCCACGCTCGCCACCGAGAACCTGCGGGAACCGCCGAGGAACTTCTTCGCCCAGGGTCAGGTGATTCCCTCGGAGATGCACGCGAAGGTGCGCCGGGGTCCGATCCTCGACCCCCATCGTCTTGGGGATCGGCGGCGCTGCTTTCTCGAACTGGGCCAGAGCCTCGCGGTCGTGCTTGATCCGCGCGAGTGACGTCAAGGTTGTGAACCCGGCAAATTGCGGCTGCTGAAGGAAACCAGCGATCAAGGCCAATCGGTCAGGTCGTCGGGCCAGTTCGAGGGCTCCGGCGAGTCGGTCGCGTGACCCGGCAAGCAACTCTGATTCAACCTGTTTGACCTGTTGATTCAACGTTTCCTTGCGGTGGGCGGCTTCTTTCTTGTGGGCTTCGCTGGCATCGAGTTCGGCCCGGGTCGGAACCGCTCGCTCGTTCCACATGGCGACGACCTTGTGGTTCTCCATCGTCTTGGTCGACTTGAAGATCCCGGCCAGGCCGTAATAGTCGGCCGTGGGAATCGGGTCGAACTTGTGGTCGTGGCAGCGGGCGCAACCGATGGTGAGACCCATGAAGACCCGGCCGACGGTATCGACCTGTTCGTCGATGATATCCATCTCCATCTTCATCGGGTCGTCCTCGGCGAGCATCTTCGGCCCCAGGACGAGAAACGCGGTGGCGGTCAACCGATCGTTCCGGACCGCCTCGTCATCGGAGCTGGGCATCAGGTCGCCGGCAATCTGCTCCTTGAGAAACTGGTCATACGGACGGTCGGCGTTGAAGGCCCGGATCACGTAGTCGCGATAGCGCCAGGCGTTGGCCTGGGCCATGTTCTCATCCATTCCGTTGGAATCGGCATAACGCGCCAGGTCGAGCCAGTGCCGCCCCCAGCGCTCGCCATAGCGTGGCGAGGCGAGCAAGCGGTCGATCACCTTCGCGAACGCTTCGGGAGCCGGATCATCCAGAAACGCCTGGACATCCTCGGGCGATGGCGGCAGGCCGATGAGGTCATAGGTCGCCCGACGGATCAAGGTTCGCTTGTCGGTCGGAGGGGCCGGCGCAAGCCCCTTTTTCTCCAGACTGGCCAGCAGGAACCGATCGATCGGCGACTTCGCCCCATCGGAATTCTTGACTTCGGGAGGAGCCGGATCGGTCCTCGGCTGAAACGCCCAGAACGGATCGTTGAGCGGAGGCATTGTCGGCTTGGCGGGTGCGGTCGAGGTTGAGGAGGCGGCAGCGGCGGCCTCGCCCGCAGGCCAGTTCGCTCCCGACTTCACCCATTCGACCAGTTCGAGAATCTCGGCCTCGGGCAACTTCCCCTTCGGCGGCATCTTCAGGTCGGTGTGATAGCGAACGACCTCGATCAGGAGGCTTTCCTCGGGCTTGCCGGGAACGATGCTCGGGCCGGTGTCGCCCCCTTTGGCCAGGGCTTCGGCCGAATCGAGCCGCAACCCCCCTTTGGTCTTCTGGGGACCGTGGCACTGCCAGCAACGCTCGGCGAGTACGGGGCGAACCTTCTTCTCGAATCGCTCGTTAAAACCGGCGGTCGAGGGCTCATCCGCCAGTGCGGAGAGCGGCAGCAAGAACGCCAGCCAGCCAAGAAAACAAACCCGCATCGGTTCCCGCTCCATGGAGAGCCGTGGATCATCACGTTCAACAACTGTTGCATCATAACGCAAGATCGGCCGCCGGTCCACGTTTTCATGCGCGAAGACAGCCGATGCGGGACTTGCCCTTGTTCGGTATATTCAGGAGAACGCCCTCCGGTTTAGCCCGGTCTTTTTGACCTCCCAGGAATTCGAGCGATGGACGAGCCGCGGAAGATTGCGATCGTGACGGGCGCGGGCTCGGGAATCGGCCGGGCGACGGCTCTGGCGCTGCTGGCCGAGGGGTATGCGGTGGTCCTTGCCGGTCGGAAAGCGGCGACGCTGGCCGAGACCTTGGCGCTTGCGCCGGAAGGATCGGAGGGGCTTGTTTGCCCGACCGACGTGACCGATCCGGCCTCGGTTCACGCCCTGTTCGCGACGACCGAGCAGACTTTCGGACGGCTCGACTTGCTGTTCAATAACGCGGGGATCGGAGCGCCGGCGGTTTCGCTCGACGAACTGACGATCGAGGACTGGCGGAAGGTCGTCGACGTCAACCTGACCGGGACATTCCTCTGCATCCGCGAGGCGTTCGCCTTGATGAAGCGACAGGTCCCCAAAGGGGGGCGGATCATCAACAACGGCTCGATCTCGGCGCACGTTCCCCGGCCAAATTCATCTCCGTACACGTCAACCAAGCACGCCATCACCGGGCTGACGCGATCCGTCGCCCTTGATGGTCGCGAGCATCACATCGCTTGCGGACAGATCGACATCGGCAACGCCGACACCGACATGGCCGCGAAGATGAAGGCCGGAATTCGCCAGGCCAACGGCACGATCGCCGTCGAGCCGACGATGGATGTCGAGGTCGTCGGCCGGGCGGTGGTGACGATGGCCAGCCTCCCGCTCGACGCCAACATCCTGTTCATGACCGTGATGGCGACCACGATGCCTTATGTGGGGCGGGGCTGAAATCCCGAGCGATCACGCCATCAAGACGAGACTTTCTTGGAAGC
>JAJYCH010000239.1 GCA_021778575.1 Planctomycetota bacterium | reverse complement strand
GGTTCACCTGGGGAATCCCCGTCCCGTTCGACCCCGACCAGACCATCTACGTCTGGTTCGACGCCTTGCTGAACTACATCACGGCCATCGGCTACGGGACCGACGAGGCTCGATTCAACTCCCTCTGGCCGGCGGATGTTCATGTGATCGGTAAGGATATCACCCGGTTCCACTGCGCCCTCTGGCCGGCCATGCTGATGTCGGCGGGCTTGCCGCTGCCGAAGCGAGTTTTCGGCCACGGATTTGTTTATCGGAAGGACGAAGGGACCGGCGAGGTTCAGAAGATCAGCAAGAGCCTCGGGAACGTCGTCGAGCCGATGGACATCATCGACAAGTTCTCGGCCGAGGGGTTCCGCTACTATTTCATGAGCCAGTGTCCGTTCGGCGGCGACGGCGAGTTCTCGTTCGAACGCTTCGCCGAGGCGTACAACGCGGGCCTGGCCAACAAGCTGGGCAACAGCTACAGCCGGACCCTGGCCATGTGCGTCAAGTACTTTGAGGGAAAGCTCGACGGTTCGGCCGAGATCGACACGACCGCCTGGCGGGCCGGGCTCGACCTGGGAGCGCTCGTCGAGGAGTTGAAAGGTCTGATCGGCACGTTTCAATACAACGTCGCGCTTCAGCGAATCTGGGGCGATGTGGTCGAGGCCACAGCGCGCTATATCGAGGCCACCAAACCGTTCAGCCTGGCCAAGACCGACCTGGCGGCGACCAAAATCGTCCTTGTCAACCTGGCCGAGGCGATCCGGGTCATCGCGATCCTGATCAAGCCGTTCCTGCCTCAGACCGCCGCGACGTTCTACGGGGCGTTTAACTTCCAGGACGCTCAACCCTGGGAATCGGTCGCCTACAACGACGCCGTGACTCGCCCCACCGGTCCCGACTGGCACGTCACGGCCGAGCTTGTCGCCGGTAAGCCGACCCCGCTGTTCCCGCAGATTGACCTGAAAGCGGGAGCCTGATGATCCGTCAGCCGTGAAGGTGGTGCCGGTCCTCGGTGTCACCTTCACGTCTTGATCGGTCGAGGCTCCGACGCCACGGCGATCAGGATGTACGGTTGCTCGCCGCTTCCTGGCCGACGGGGCCGGACCACGTAAGGGTTAAACAGTGTGGCGGGGAAGCTGGTGTTTTCGAGAATCCGATCGACGACCCTCGATCGTTCTTCCTGTCCCAGTTCCGGCCGGAGTTCGGGACAGATCCCGGTGGAGAGCCGCCAGAACCCCTTGATCTTGAGCCAGGGGGATTTCTCGGCCGCGAACGATCGCAAGCTCCACCACGGGGCCGAGCGTGGGAACTGCGAGTAGAGCTTGACGCTCGCGAACCGCGACCGGAGCAGCTCGACGAACTCGGGCTCGTCCAGCTCGACCAGGTGGTACGGGTTGCTCGTCCCGTCGGGGCTGTAGACCGGCCGGTTCGGGGTCGAGACGATAAAGATCCCGTCCGGTCCGAGAACCCGGACCACCTCGTCGACGAACCCGGCGGGGTTGTCGACGTGCTCGATCGTCTCGAACGAGATCACCCGGTCGACCGAGTGGTCGGGCAGGGGGATTGCTTGCGCGTCGCCAACCCGGGCGTCGAGGCCGTACTTGAGGCGGGCTTGCTCACAGGTCTCGGGGGCGATGTCGACGCCGATGACGGCCGAAGCTCCAGCCTTCGCCAGGGCGGCCGCACCGTACCCTTCGCCACAGGCGATGTCGAGCGTCCGCTGTCCCCGAACGAAATCGCGGGCGAACCGATAGCGGCCGACGTGCTCCCAGAACGTACGAGGATGCGCTTGTTCGGGCAGCATCCGCTCGGTGTACAAGGAGCCAGGGTCACCCTCACCCATACCGACGGCTCCGGAAATAACGATTTCGCGGCCGGTTTTATCCCGGGCTCAAAAATCCCTCGGCTGCGCCGATCATGATAATACAGGAGGACTTCGAGCTTCAATGGGAAGTCTCGAAAAGCTACGTTCGCAAAATCGGGGGAACTCTGGCACACGTTATGCGTCTAAGGCTCGTCATCGCCTGGGAATCGACCGCTTTCGAGAAATCAAGCAGACGACAACCAACCAAACGTGACGTAGGGTGTTGATAGAGGTGTTGAGTCAAGGTTGATACTCGCCCTCACTCCGAATCGTGGAATGGAGCGACACGATGAACATTGAGCCTTCGCTGGCCGTGACCCTTTCCGCCGAACTCTTCGACATTCTGAGCGCCGAGGCCCGCAAACTCGGCTTACCGCTGGAATGGCTCGTCGCCTCGCTCGTCGCCGACACGGTGGATGACGACAGTCTGACTCAGCCGCTGGCCTGCTGCGCCTGACCGGGGACGGTCCGTTCATGACCGATTCTCTGGTCGACGAATTTCTCAAATCGAGAAACCCCGCCAATGGCCAGGAGTTGGGGCAAGTCGCGGCCACCTCGCCCGCCGAGGTCCGTTCGATCGTCGATCGAGCCGCCCACGCTCAGGTCGTCTGGGCAGCACTCTCCTGGAAAGCTCGGCAAAACGTCCTCAAACGCTGGTGGGCGATCCTGGCCCGAGACGCCGACGCCTGGGCCGACGCCATCCGCGACGAGGTCGGCAAGCCGACCATCGAGGGAATGGCCGAGGTCGTCTCGTCGCTCGACGCCATTCGCTGGACGATCCGGAACGCCGGGAAAGCTCTTGCCGATCAACCGATCGGTCGTGGCTGGCAGCGTGCGCTCCTGATCCCCCCGGCGCGTCTGCACTGGGCCCCGTTCGGCGTGATTGGCATCATCGGAACCTGGAATTACCCGGTTCTGCTCAATGCGCCCGCAATTGCTCAAAGCCTGGCAAGCGGTAACGCAGTCGTCTGGAAACCGTCCGAGCTCGCCATCGGAGTGGGACGAAAGCTTCAGGATTCGATCGAGGAAGCCGGCCTCCCCGAGGGCCTGGTCACTGCGGTTTTCGGCGGTCCCGAGGTTGGCCAATCGTTGATTCATTCCGCGATTAACAAGGCGATTTTTACCGGAGGAGTGGCCAGCGGCCGGGCGGTGCTGGCCGAGCTGGGAAGTCGCGGAATCGCCGCCATCGCCGAGCTTTCCGGCTTCGACTCCGCGATCATCTTGCCCGACGCTCCGCTCGAATCCACCACGGCGGCCCTGACCTGGGCGTCCTTCGTGGGCGCTGGTCAGACCTGCGTGGCCGTGAAGCGCGCTTACGTCGTGGGAAATCCACTTCCCTGGGCAGAAGCTCTCGCAGTTCGAGCCCGAAAGCTCCGTGTCGGCGACCCGAGCACGGCGGTCGACGTCGGTCCGATGATCAGCGAGTCCGCCGTCGCCCGCTTCCACGCGACGATCGAGCGAGCCATCGGCGCGGGGGCAGCGGTCCTGACCGGTGGCCATCCGATCGCCGGCCCTGGCTCGTTTTATGCTCCAACCGTCTTGCTCGCCACGACTTCCGAGGTGGAACAGGTTCTCGCCGGTTGCTTCGGGCCGGTGGTCGTGGTCCGGGGCGTGGAAACGGCCGAAGCGGCGATCGAGGCCGCCAACGCCAGCGAGTTCGGCCTGTCGGCGAGCGTCTGGGGTCGAGACCTCCGGCAGGCCCGGTCGGTCGCGCTCCGGCTCGAAGTCGGCACCGTCGCCATCAACGAGGCCGTCACCACCTCGGCGCACGCCGCCGCCCCGTTCGGCGGCGGCAAGTCGAGCGGTTTCGGACGGATTCGCGGCGTCGCCGGACTTCGCGAACTGGCCCAGCCTCGGGTGATTCATACCCGAAAACCGGGTGGATTTCGCCCTCACCTCTTCCCGTACACCCCTTTGATGACCAAAATCTTTGCGGGCTACCGGCGGATCTTCCACCCCAGGGGCTGACCATGGCACGGTTCCGGTTCTCGATCCGGGGCTTGATGATCGCTCTTGTGATCGTCGGATTCGACAGCGCCACGCTGACCCGCGCCGTGCGTGCGGCAGGGGTGGGTCACTCCGGATTCGAGATCGTCTATATTGCCGCGATGATCCTGGCTTTCCTGAACATCATGGTCATCGCAATCTACCGCGAGTTCGCCCGCAAGGCAAATTCGCCCCAGTCTGCCCAACGAATCCTGAAGTCGCCCCCGTCGCCGCCGGTCATCTTCGGCCTTTACACGACGATGCTGGCGGTCGTGATCCTGTCGGTCCTGTTCTTCAGCTCGGGAAAGTTCTGAATGCGAACCGACCGAGAGAACCGAGTCATGCGTCGCAAGCCGTGGTCGATCCGAGCGCTGATGATCCTCACGGCGGTCATCGGAGTCGACGTGGCGCTGGTGATCCAGTCCACCCGGCTCGGACCGGGGATCGAGTTCACCCTGTTCATCGCCGCCGTGGCGATCACCTTGAACCTGTTCGTCGCCAGCTTCCTCAAATCCGCCGACCGGATGAACGCCGCTCCGCCCGAAAAGCAGACCGAGATGGTCATCACCCTGGGCTGCTTGCTCCTCGTCATCATGGCCTTGATGATCCCCGTGATGCTGGTGATCTTGCTCCGGGCTCAGGGCTGAGTGCATCCGATATTGTTATCGTTGAACTTGTTGATGTCCCACGTCGAATCAACAAAAAAACATCCGAACTTGTTGATGTTCTGCGGCCGGCGTGCTTCAAGGACGGGACTTGCTCCACGGAGCGGTCCGTTCGGTGGGGTCGAGGACCGTGAACGTGTGCCCGGTGTGGCAGCCGTTGCAGTAGTGGTAGCCGTTCGTTCGCACGCCGCTGTAATGGTCGCCGGCGTAGGCGAAATAGGTCCGAGGCGGGCGCGTTGTCGACGAGACACCCAGCCATCGAGCGATTTTCCCCTGGTCGTCCAGCCCGACGAGTACTGATGGGTTGAGCGGATGGCTCGGCACCCAGGCCATCAGGTCGTCCTCGTTGATCACGGGGACCACCGCTTGCTTTTCCCAGGTTCCGATGATCCGGAGCTGGTCGGGATCGTCGAAGCGGTCGCGATTCGCCGAGTAGACCGCGATTGCCTTCACGTTGGGGGGCGGGGCGACCAGCGGGTTCACGCGAGGATCAACTTGTTTGCCACCCGATCGGTCGTGCCAGGGGATCGGGTTGCGGATTGCGGCGCTCAGAGCGACGTTTTCGAGATACCCCATCGGCCCGGCATATTTTGCACCCGAGGCCAGCGTGACGCTCTCGGGCGGATGATACCCATCGGCAAGAATCCTCGACAGCGGTCGGGGTTCGGGGTTGAAATGGCGAGCATAAACGGCCACCGGCTCGGCGTCGACCAGCGCGGGGTCGTCGAAGATCCGCTCGGGAACCGGTGTGGTGGTGGTCCAGTCGTCGGCGACCCTGTAGAGAGCGAACGAGGCCGGGCCAGCGTTGACCGGTGCCCCGGCGAAGAGAACCGAGTGATCTGGAGCCGCCGACGGGCAGGCGGTCGTCAGCTCACGCCCCTCAGAATCGCGGTTCGGCCCCAGGTCGAGCCGGGCTCCGCCTTCATCAGGAAGGGTCTCGCCAGCGGCGAAAGAACTCGGCGAGGTCCGGATATAACCCCAGTCGGCCTGCGCCAGTCGTAGCGGAGCACCAGGGCGCGGGGCGGTCATGAAAGCGATCCGTCCGTTGAACAGCGGTCGAGGCCGCCAGACCGGCTCGACACTCTTGATCGCATAGCCGAACTGCGCCGCGTTGGTCATCACGATGGCGGCCATCCACTGATCAGTCGGTCGGGTCGCAAAATCCCCGCCTTGCGCGATCGGTCGGACCTCGGTCAGGTCGGCCGTGACGGCCTCTCGATTGCGGCTCCAGAGGCTGAAAAGGATCTGCTCACTGGCAAGGAGGATCGGCCAGCGGTCGTTATTTCGGTTGGCCGTTACCGGTTCCGGGGTCGGCTCGCCGGGTCGCCAGGTCCAGATCTGGGTGGCCCGTCGGCTCTGGTCGCGGCCGAGGTCGGGGAGTCGGCTAGAGGCAAAGGCGAATCCGTTCGGACCGAGGTCGGTGGGATCAACGTCGTCGTAATCCAGCTTCCGGCGCTCCTGGTCGGAGAGCTTCGAGGCATCGGCTCGAAACCGGAGTGGTGGCACAGCCACGCACCCCGGGTCGTCGGGACCACCCGTCAACCGCCGGAGCCCCGAGCCGTCGACACCGATCTCGTAGATCCGCCAGCGGTCGCGAGCGCCGGATCGCCCGGCGAACAGGACCCGCCGACCATCGAGCGAGACCGACGGGCTCATGACGTCGATCAACGTTGATCCATCCGCGAGTCGCCGGCCCCAGGTCAGCTCGAACAGGCGGCCGTCGCCATCGAGCAGGCGAAGCCGCCCTTCGCGAGCCGCCCAGGGGATCAGAACCGGCTCGCGATACGGCTCGGTTTCGGGAGCCTCGGGCTGAAGACTGGTCGCCTCGGTCCGCGAGGTGAAAACGACCGGATGCCCCGGCTTCGCGAGAACACGCACGGATAGCGCCGGGGCGGACGGGATCGACATCCGGTCCCGCGACGCGACCCACGACCAGGCCGCGACACCGGCAACCACCAGGCCGAGCAGAGCCAGAGCGACTGACACGGGCCGACGACGGATCTTCATGACCGACTCCCATTCACTCAAAAAGACTCATGCGAACATGCAATCAGCCCGAGGCGCTCGCTGGAGCGCCCCGGGCCTTGGAACCGAAAGATTCGACGGGAGGAGTCGCGGCTCAATAGCTGTCAGCGCTGATGACCTCGCTGCCGGCGCGGGTTCCCAGGCCGGAGTAGACGGCCGGAGCGATGGTCTGCTTGATGAAGCGGACGCTGCCGTCGCCCATCAAGAAGTTCGCCCCGCCGGGGTGCATACTGCCGTAGCTGGCGATGTACGCTTCGAGCTGAGGACCGCTGAAGACGTTCGGACCGGGCGACTTCAGGTTGATCGGCACGCCGGTGCTGCCGAACGCCTCGTTCATCCCGTACTGGCAGTCGATGCTATCCGAGCCGAACTCCCAGACCGCCTTGCGACGCGCCACACCTTCCAGGTCGAGCTCGGCGACGCTGTAGGTCGTCTTCAACTGGAAGTATTCTTCGCCCAGGAAGATCGTGTTCGACAGGCCGTCGAGGATCATCGGGATCGTCATCCGCTTGCCGCCCGCGTTCGCGTTTCGTTCGAGCTGGAAGGCTCCGTTGGAAAGGTTCGAGCCCAGCGGGTTGCCGACCAGATCGGTGTCCTGATAAAGCTGAACCGCGGTGCCCGATCCGCACGCGGCATAGCTTGCCGGGACGCGCTTCTGGACGATCCAGTTTTCATAGCTAGGCCCATAGACATGCTCGGG
>JAJYCH010000238.1 GCA_021778575.1 Planctomycetota bacterium | reverse complement strand
GATCTTCCGGTCGTAAAACGGGACGATCGCCACTCCCGGCGGGAGCCCACTTGAAAGCTCGTGGACCCTGGCCTTGATTCGCTTGGTGACCTCGAGCGGATTCTCACCCGAAGCCATCAGGACAACGCCGCCCACCGCCTCCGCACCATCCTTCTCCAGAACCCCTCGACGAGGTCCAGGTCCAACGGCCACCGTCGCCAGGTCGCCGACCCGGACAACCTGGCCGCCTGGTGCCGGTATCAGTACTTCTTCGAGGTCGCGGACAACCGTTTCCGAAGGGTCACGCCCTTCGGCCGATGCACCAAGTCGGCCGATCCCGCGAACGACGTATTCGGCGTTCCCTTTCTGGATCGATGGTCCGCCCACCGTCGCGTTCGATCGGGCGATGCTTTCCATGAGGTCGGCGCATGTCACGCCACGCGCCTGCAAGCGATAAGGGACGACCGAGACCTGATACTCGATCGGGAAACCTCCCACGCTTGCCACCTCGGCCACGCCCGGAATCGAGGCGAGTCTCGGCTTGACATACCAATCCTGGATCGAGCGGAGTCGTCCCGCGTCCAGCCCCTTCCCCTCGACGGCATACCAGTAGATCTGACCGGTGGCCGGAGAGTCGGGACCGAGCTTCGCGGTCACGCCCGCCGGCAAGCTCGAACCAGCCCGCGAGAGCCGCTCCTGGGTCCGTCCGCGACCCTCGGCGACGGTCATGGACTCATCAAGGATCAAGTGGATCATCGAGAGGTGAAAGTCGCTCGATGTCCGGATTGACCGGACCCCTCGGATTCCCTGAAGCTCCAGCGCCAGCGGGTAAGTGACCTGATCTTCGACCTCCTGAGGGCCGTGGCCCGGCCAGTCGGCGAAGACGATCACCCCGGCTTCGGAAAGGTCGGGGATCGCGTCAACCGGAGTCTCCCGGATCGCCAGCCAACCGAGTATGCCCACGATCAGGCTGACGAGGATGACCCAACCTCGGTGGCGGATCGAGGCGCTAATGATCCGGTCGATCATGGGTGGTGGACCGCCGAGGACGGCTTGAGCCGAGGCAGATACTTCTCGGGAGAAGCCTCGATCGCCGATTCGCAACCTTTGCAACAGAGGAAGACCTGACGACCTTGCACCACGACCCGAGGCGGAACCCCCATCGATCCCAGCGGCTTCCCGGTCACCGGGCAACTCCCCTGGGCAAGGGCCAATTCGCGATCGGCGGGGGAAAGCCCGGCGACATCGGGGTTCACGACTTTGGGTTCGTTTTGCGTCGCCTCGACTCCGGTTCGCCTGGCTCCGAAGTAGCTGGCGGCGAGACTGGGGTTCAGCCGCGTCTCCGCATCGATCAGGAACGCACCAGCCTCGGCGACCATCTGGTCGGTTTCGAGGCCGGCGACGACCGGATAGAACGAACCCGACCGAGGCCCGAGCAGAACCTCGACGCCGTCGAACATCCCCGGCATTCGCTCGACATACACCACTTTCTTGGTCCCCGTGTCGATCACGGACGACTCGGGGACGGTCAGCACCTCGCCGGCGGGAGCATAGGAAACGACCCTCGGCAAGAGGACCATCCCGCCGCAGACCTCGCACTTCGAGCCCGCTCGATCGGCGACGACTCTGGGGTGCATCGGGCACCACCAGCCGACCCTCTGGTTGGCTGCCAGGGCGATTCGTTCGAGCGGCTTCGCGTCCTTCGGGCAGTGACCGGATTCGAGGAGGACGAACTCGGGGTGATCGGGACAGACATGAATCGATCGGGGATCGCCAACCCTGATGATCGGCTGGCCTCGGGGCATCGATCGAAACGGCTCGCGACCGGCCACCGGCGATCGGACCAGTACCAGCACGAAGCGGGCCACCGCGACCGACGAGGATGGTTCGGGGACCTCGACGACGAGACGATTCGAGTCTCCAGCCGGGGATTCGATCGCCCGGATCAGGCCGATGACGGCGGACGTCCCGTCGGATGGGTCGGGAGCCACCTCGACCGATTGACCCGTCTCGATCCAGGTCGCATCGGCCTTGCCGATTTCGGCACGGATGATCGTCGTTCCCGCTTCAACCGAGACTGGGCCGACCGAACGGATTTCCTTCATCAGCGGACGATACCGGACGGGGGCGGAACGAATGCCGCCCAGCAAGACGCGATCCGGGGAGAGTTGAACCCTGGCAATCACGCCGTCCGGCAAAGGTCCCATGTCCCCCTTCGCTCGGCGCACCAGCGCCATCACGCAGATCGGACATTTCCCCGGCCAGCCGGAAAGGACGCCAGGGTCCATCGGGCAGAAATATTCGGTATCGGCCGAGACCGCGCCCATCAGAGCATCCCGAGCCTTGGGGGCCATCCATCGATCGTAATACCCTCGGATGACATCCCAGCCGGCAACGACCACGAAGGCCACGGCCAGCGCGGCGAGGAACCGGAGGCGAACCTGTGCCGCCTTGATTATCCAACGGATGGATTGCCACTGGCTCCGCATTGTCGTCATTTCCGATCTCACTTCGATGGGGGACCGGGGGTCGGCCCCTTGTTCTCGGGCTCGGGTTCCATCTTGTGTTCCCAGTGCATCATCATGTCGTAATCCTCTTGCCGGAAAACCAGGATCGGGTCGATCCCGACGACAAGGAACCTGACGATTGGGCTCTCGTCGGGTTCGGAAAGCTTGATCCGAACGGTGAAGGTCCGGACCCTTGAGTCAGCCGAATCGCCGAGAATCTCGTAACCGACGACCTTCTGACCGGGCCTCCGATGGTTATCGACCACCTGGACACGCGGCGAAGTCGGCTCAATGATGCCGGTTTGATGGCCGGATTTCCAGGTTGAGATCGTCGCATCAATGGCCTCACGACCACGGGCCGAGTCGGGGACGATCGACACCGGCTCGGACGGTGACTCGCAGCCGAACAGGGCCGATAGAATCAGGAATCCGCCGAGCCAGAGCGTTCGAATCCTCGGTGAGCGACCGCCGTCTCGCATCAAACGCTGCTCCCAGAGACGAACTTCTCGATGACGCTTGTGCGATCGGACAATCCGGAGTAAATTGATCGTGTGAGGCTGTCTGATCGATTTTGAGTGGCAAGCCGCAACATTTCTATCCTAGCAAGCGTCGAGGCGGGGATGAATACCCGTTCCTATATCGACCGTGCTTCGATTGGCCTGGCCCCAGCCTTTGTGATGGCTGCGGTCGCCTGGCTGTTCTGTTGCGCCTCGGCCGAGGCCGGCTGCGGCTCCCACACGTCACGTCCGGCCGTCGCGGTCGACTGGCAAAATGCCTCGTCCCCTTTCGAGCGTCAAGCGCCACCCGAGAAGCAACCGTCGTGCTCGGGACGGGACTGTGCCGGAAACCCGGCCTCGCCACTGATGAGCCACCCGGACCCGGACCCATCTCGGGATCTCTTCGCGGCGGATTCGATCGAGTTCCTTCTCGTACAGCCCTCGAAATCCGTCGAGAAACGATCGGCCGGGCTCAGTCCCATCGGTCGTGAGACGAAGATCGAGCGACCACCCTGTTGGCCGGCGATGATTGCCGTCCAGTTCTGACTCAGGTTGCTCGTATCGAGCCTGGTACGCGTCGATCGCAGATCGACGACGCGCCCGGTCGGTCACCGCTGCCAGGTTGCGCGTCCCACAAATTTCGTCCGCGCGACGCAAGGATCGTCCTGCGATCCCGGCAATTTCGTCCTGATATTTCCGATTCCTCAACCATCGTACGGAGGCTCGTCGACCATGCCCCATCGACGTCGCGGATTCACGTTGATCGAACTTCTGGTCGTGATCGCAATCATCGCGATCCTGATCGCACTCCTCTTGCCGGCAGTCCAGTCGGCTCGCGAGGCAGCGCGTCGCTCGCAGTGCGTCAACAACCTCAAGCAAATCGGCATTGCGGTTCATAACTACGTCAGCTCGTTTCAAGTTCTACCCTTCGGCAAGGGCTTGAATTACGTGAGCACATTACCCTCCGCCGCGACATACGCGCGGTGGTCGGTCCATAGCCAGCTCTTGATTTACCTTGAGCAAGGAAACGTCTACGCCGCCATCAACTTCGCCTTGCCGCCCGAGACCCCGGGAATGGCCGGTGACGTGGCATTCATGCCGCCCTATCAGAACCCCCACCGCGAGAACATGACCGTCTGCCTCGCCCAGATCAGCACATTCTTGTGTCCTTCCGATGCCGGGAATCAGCTCCTCGCCCAGTGGCCGGGCGGGAACAACTATCTGGGGAATCTCCAGACCTGGGCCTGTGACCTGAGCGAGAGGGTGCCGTCGACCGTCTCTCCGACCGATCAAAATCTTGGTATTTTCTACTATCAGAGCGGCGTGAGTCTCGCGAGCATCACCGATGGCCTCAGCAACACGGCTTTCTTCAGCGAGAAGATCCGAGGGACGGACATCAACGACGGCGACGCTCGTTCCGACTCTCTGGTCATGTCAGGCACGATCGCCTTGACGCCTAACGGCATGGATGCAACCCGAACGGCTTGCCTGGCGCTCAACCCCGGCACCACGACCCGTCTCACCCGTCGCCAGGGGATGAGCTGGGTGATGGGCGAGATGTGTTGCACTTCTTACAACCACGTCGGCGCGCCCAACTCGGCGACCTGTGCCGGCCTGGGCTTCAGCGGGAGCATGGCGAACATGCCGATGGACGTGCCGCCCTCGAGCCGCCATCCCGGCGGTGCCAACGTGATGATGGGCGACGGGTCGGTCAGGTTCATCAAGAATGCGGTCTCCCTGCCGACCTGGCGGGCGATCGGCACCCGGTCGGGCGGTGAAGTGATCAGCAGTGATTCGTACTGATCGATTCGAAAAGATCCGAGGAGTTCGTGAGATGCGATCGCGTGCCCGTTCGTTTTTCTTGCCCCTGACAATGGGCGCGATGGTCGCCATCGTCGGTTGCGGCGGCTCGGCCCCGCTCCCTTCGACCACCAAGGCGCGCGAGGCCCTCCAGAAGTCACTCGAAACCTGGAAGGCCGGCAAACCCGCTGAATCGCTGGTCGGCGAAAAGCCAAGCGTCGAGGTCGTCGATTTCGAGTGGAAGGCCGGCAAGGTGCTCACCGACTTTTCACTCGGCGAGGATACCCCCGGCGAGGGGACGCAAACCCTCTCGGCCACCTTGACCATCCAGGGAGAATCGACTCCCAAGCCGGTTCAATACATGGTTCTCGGCATCGATCCGGTCCGGATCTTTCGCGACGAGGATTTCCGACGAGCCATGAATATGGACAACTCTCCCGGTATTCCCACGAAACCGCGACGTTGAGTCCAGGCTCACTCATCACTTTGGATCTTCCCGCTCGTCAGAGGTGAATCATCCGCAAGGTTCTGGCTCGTCGATCGCTGGTCCCCTGGGCCGGAGCGTTGTTCACGCTCCTGGCGATCGGCTCGTTGTCGGCCTCGACAGCCCATGCGGGTTGCGATCATCCGTCCGACCGCCCAGTTATCGGACTGAATTTTCTCTCGATCGACCCGAACCCACCTCACCCGACCCCGCCACCGAAGCCGTGTTCCGGCCCGCAGTGCTCGAACAGGTCGGCCCCTCCGGTGTCGTCGGCCTCCCCACCTCCCGATCGGATGGAGTTCTGGGCTCTGGTCGTTGAAGCCACACCAATGGCCGCTCGACGATCGACAAGTCGACGACCCGAGGACTCTCGCGAGCATCCCATTCATCTGGGACGAGCGATCTTTCACCCACCTCCACGCTCTCTCTGATCTCCCAGGACGATCCAGTACCGAAAACGAGTTCGTTCTCGGCGTCCCTGCGCGCTCGGTCTGCCTCAGGACGGCCGACCTTGAGCCGGTCTACGCCTGGTCGTTTTCGAGCCACACGACCCAATCAGGCTCTGAAAACATCCGAGCGGCTCGGCTGGGTTGTCCCGAACCTGGAATCGTCGCCTGAAACGGCATGCCTTGCCGATCAGGATCGCGATCAATTCAAACTCATAACAACTGATCATAAAAAAATACTACGCGGAGATCACGATGCGCAACCCTTCCACGAGCGGTCGCCGGTACGGCCGCGTCTCGAAGCTCTGGCTCGCCCTGCCGCCGATCCTCGCCGTCGGTGCATTCGTCACAACACGGCTCCAGGGCCGTACCGATTCGCCGGTCGTGATTCGACCGATTCTGAACTATCAGTCGCGGATCGGAATCGACACCAGCGGTTATGGCGTGATCACCAGTCAGGTCAAGTCCTGGCCGCCCAACGCGTCGCTGTCCGAGATCGCCGACGCCTGGCGGACTGTCTTCAAGGACACTCTCCAGAAGCTCGATCTTCAAGCCAAACAGGGCCAGGGGGCCACTCAGTCCAGCGTGCCGCTGCTGATGACCAAGGCGATGCTCTATCATTCTGAAGGCAAGCCGCTGGAGGCGGGGAAGCTTCTGGATGAAGCTCGCGAGTTACTGAAGGAACGCGACGACGAAGCGGCCCAGCTTCTCTACACCATCATCTATTACCAAGGGATCTCGGCCCTCCGCCGAGGGGAGACCGAGAACTGCATCGAGTGTCGCGGCGAAAGCTCCTGCATCCTGCCAATCGCTCCCTCTGCCCGGCACACCAAGCCTGACGGATCGCGAAAAGCGATCGGTTATTTTACCGAGTATCTCCAGCGGTTCCCCTATGACATGGAGGTCCGCTGGCTGCTCAACATCGCTCACATGACGCTGGGAGAATACCCCGAGAAGGTCGATCCGCGTTATCTGGTCTCGCTCGATCGGTTCCTCAAGTCGGAATTCGACCTCGGGAAATTTCGCGACGTGGGCCACCTCGTCGGCGTCAACCGGTTCAACCAGGCCGGCGGTGTCGTCATGGAAGACTTTGATGACGATGGCCTGCTCGACCTCGCCGTGACGTCGTTCGACCCGACGCAGCCGATGTCGTTCTACCACAACAAAGGAGACGGAGCTTTCGAGGACCGGAGCGATTCCGCCGGCGTGAGTGGACAGTTGGGCGGACTTTACTGTGTCCAGACGGATTACAACAACGATGGCCGGATGGATATTTTCATCCCGCGAGGGGCCTGGATCGCCAACGAGATGAGGCCAAGCTTGCTCCGTAACGATGGCGGAACGTTTACCGACGTCACGGCCGAAGCCGGGTTGCTCGACCCGGTCAACTCCAACTCGGCAACCTGGGCCGACTTCGACAATGATGGTTGGCTCGACCTGTTCATCTGCTGCGAACGACAAGCCAATCGGCTCTATCACAACAAGCGCGATGGGACCTTCGAGGAGGTCTCCGAGAAAGCCGGTTTGCACGAGTTCACCCT
>JAJYCH010000237.1 GCA_021778575.1 Planctomycetota bacterium | reverse complement strand
GGCGGCAAGGCGGCTCGAATCTTTCGTTCAGAAGATGGGGGCAAGACCTGGGCGGTCTCCGAGACTCCCCTCCGAGCGGGAATCGCCTCGGCTGGGGTCTTCTCGATCGCTTTTCGGGATAGTCTGCATGGTCTAGCGGTCGGGGGCGACTACAAGAGCCCGGAAGATCCAACCGGGAATTTCGCGATCACGACCGACGGCGGCGTGACCTGGAATGTACCGCCGACCAAATTCCCGGCGGGTTTTCGGTCGGCGGTCGCCTATGCCCCGCTCCGAGCGGGCGTGGCGCTGGCGGTTGGTCCGTCGGGCTCCGATGTCTCGACGGATGGTGGACTGAGCTGGACCAGGATGGATGGATCGGGTTGGCACGCCCTGGGATTCGATCGTTCCGGATTGGCCGGCTGGGCCGTCGGTGAGGACGGCCGGATCGCCCGGTTCGATCCGGCGTTCCTCCAGACTCCCGGTCGCTGATTGCTCAGTCCTTCTTGCCCGGTTCCGCGCCTTCGACAACGGGAGTGTCGGTCGCATTGCCCCAATCGGACCATCCGACGTAAAAATTACGCGTTGGATGGCCCAGACGACCGATCGCGAAGGCGTCGACAGATGCCCGACCGCCGCCCTGACAATGGGTGATCACGGGTTCACCGGGTTTCAGACCAAGTTCGAGAAGCTTGGTCCGAAGCGCGGATTCTTCGAGGAATCGGCCGTCGGGATCGACCAGGTCACTCCACTCAATCCGGCAAGCGGCGGGGATGTGACCGCCACGCTCCGACATTTTTCGCTCGCCGGTATATTCCGGTTTCGATCGGGCATCGACGATCGCCGCCTGTCCGGTCTTGAGAGCAGACAGAACATCCGCCCGGGTCGCCAGTCGGTCCGTTCTGAAGTTCACCGAAAACTTGCCGGGCTCGACTGCGGAAACCTCGGTTGAGATCGGCCGTTTCTGCTTGGCCCAGAGCGGGAAGTTGCCATTGATCAAGCCAACCTTCTCCAGCCCCAGATAACTCAGCATCCACCAGAGGCGAGCGCTCTCCAACTGACGAGCACCGTCAAAGATCAAGACCTCTGATCCGGGTCCGATTCCGAGCGAGTTGACCCAGGCTTGCCAGGCGACTCGATCGGTGAAACCGCCCGGCTTGGCGGCAATCGCCTGAGCGGCCTTGGTATCAACCCAGACGGCTCCGGGTGCGTGCCCTTTGTCATAATCGCCCCGAGGGCGGACATCGAGCAGGCGGAACCCCTCCGAACCAAGTCGTTTTTCGACCTGATCGAACCCGATCAGTTCATTGCCGGCGCGAACCTCGGCCAGGGTGCCGATCAGGATCAGACTCGTCAGAACGATGGTTCCGGTCTTCATCCTTATTTCCCCTTGAGTGATTCGAGGTAAGCCAGCAACGAGGCCAGATCGTGCGGAGTCAACGGGTCGAGCAGCCCCTGCGGCATGACCGAGAGTTCTCCCTTTCCTCGTTCTTCGATATCCTTCTTCGCGACGATCGAGACCGCGCCCGAGGAATTACGCATCTCGAGTTCGTCGCCGGCTTCGCGAACGACGAACCCCTCGTAGGTCTGTCCCGAAGTCAGGGCGATCTTGACCGTCTCGAATCCCTGGGCGATTTTCGCGCTCGGCTTGAGGATCGACTCGGTCAACTCGGTCCGATTGTAGCGCGTGGTTACATCGCCAAGATACGGACCCTTGATCGCCTGCCCCTTGGCAATCGAGTGACAGTTCACACAGCCCTGCTTCTCAAACAGGACGGCCCCAAGGATCGGGTCGCCCGGGTCTTTCAAGGCCGAGGCGAGAACTTCCTCGTAGGGAAGCGCCGCGATCGGCCGCTCCTTGGAGGCGGGGCGAGTCTCCACGGTCGAGGCGATTCCCAATCGCCTGGCGGCGGATTCGGCGGCCAGCTTGATCTCACTGCGTGTGTCGTCGAGAGCGACCTTCACCTGTCGGGTGTAGTTGTTGGCCCTGGAGATCGCCACGGCCTTGAGAAGCTTGACCGCCGTCTCCGGTTTCTCCCAGGCGCGATTCAACGCGCGTCGGGCCTCGGATCGCGAACCTTCAGGCGACCGCGTGTTGGCATCGACCTGGATCAAAACTCCATAACCCAACACGGCCCGACCGGCGTCGGCCCCTTCGGCGAACCTGACAAAGCTCGATACATCTCGGGAATGGCGCGGATCTTTGACATAATCGAGCCAGGGGCCGGCAAGGTCGGCAGGCGGATCGTCCAGTTCAGAGATCGCGGCGAGGGCCTTGAGCCCCGACTCACGGGCTTCCTGCTGAGTATTGTGACGAAGCAACCCACGGAGCGCCCGAGCACGGGTGGTTGGCACTGGGTCCTTGAGAGCCAGATTTTCAAGGAATTTGATCGCGTCGAGCGACAATTTCGGGCGACCGATGAGCAGATCGGTCGCGGCGGACCGGAGCGACGCGTCCGTCTCGGAAAGCCGAAGCGCGAGCGCAGTTGAGTCGTCGAAGTCGAGCTTGTTCTTGAGCATCTCGCCCAGGAGCCAGCGCGTTGTCGTTTCATCGGTCAGTTTCAGTGCCGAGCGAAGCGCCGAGGCGATTGACTCACTTCCCGACCAGGTGACACCGTTGTAATACGGGCCGGTCGTGTCGGGGCGAGTTCCCCACCATTTCCCTTCATAAGGGGCTTCGGTGAAGTAGAGACGAGCCAGAGTCTTCAAGGCGGGCTTCTGGTAGGCAATTTCCTTCGATCCCTCAACCAGGCGAATCAACCCCGTCACGGTCCGCGAATCATGCATGGCCTGAAGCGCCATCGAGGCCCCGGAAGCAACCTTCGGGTCGCTCAATGCCTTCAGGCAGGCGTCACTGGCCTTCAGAGCCACCAACGCCTTGACCGCGACATGGGCGACCAGTGGATCAGTGTCGGCCGTCAAGGGAAGGAGGCTCGGAGCATCCTCGGCATTACCGAGCTTGCCGACCGCCACGACCGCCTGAAAGCGAACTCGGGGGTCGGTATCCTTCTGATAAGCAGAGATTCGCTTGTCGGCCGACTTCGCCTCCTGTTCGGGACGGTCGGCGATCGCCTTGATGGCGAACTCGCGAATCGGCGGAAACTTCTCCGCCAGTTCCAGGAGGATCGGTATCGACCGCCCCTTCAGCGCTTGCTCCAGGGTGAAAATCGCGGCGACCCGTCCTTCGAGATTCGGATGAAAGGAAGCTTGCGATTCCAGTGCCTTGGCAATCTGCGGCGAGACTCCGCGACGGAGCAGTTCGCGCTGGGCCGCCAGTCGCAAAACAGCCGATTTTCCACCAATGTTCCGGACCAGCTCATCCTCGTTCAAAGTCTTGAGGTCGGGAACCTTGGGGGGATTGACGCCTTTGGCCGAGAGCCGGATCACGTAGCCGATCTCGGGCCTGGAATAGCTGAATCCGCCGTCGCGCCAGCTCGCGACATAAATATGGCCCTGTCCATCGACGTCCATGTCGGTCGGCCGAGGAATCTCGACGAACATCTCCTGCTTGGCCTTGAAACCCGCTCCATTTGCTTCGAGCGGATGCATGAAGATGCCGCCGCGTCCCCATTCACAAGTGTAAAGCATCTGGCCATAAGGGGCGGGAACGGTCGGTTCGTCGAGAAAAAGCGATCCGCAAGGCGATCCGCCGCCGTAGTCAGCCAGAGGCTGAATGTGCTCGTCGGCAAAGCGCTTGAACAACGAGGGATAGCCGTAATGACCGGTCGGGACCACGTGACTGAGCCGGACATCCCAGCCATCGCCGTCGTTGGTATTGTCGCGGGTGAACAGATTCAGGAACGGGTCGATCGCGACGTCATAGATATTGCGCTGGCCTCGCGAGACGATCTCGAATCCCGTTCCATCGGTCCGGACCCGGACGACTCCGCCCCCCAGTAATTGATGCGTGGTTCCATCTCGTCCTTCGGCCTTGATAAAACCATAATCGCCCACCGCGACGTAGATATAGCCATCGATTCCCAGGCGAATCCCGTTCGTCGTGTGGTCGGCCCCGCGAAACTTGAGGTCGAAGCCGATCCCCTTGATCAGGACTTCCGACTTATCCGCCACTCCGTCGTGGTCGGTATCGGTAAACGCGGTCAGGGTGGGGGGATGGAGAACATAGAGCGTCCCATCGTCCCAGATCACGCCTCGGGGGCTATCCATCGTGGCGAAGACGTTGAACTTGTCTGCCTTGCCGTCGCCATCGGTGTCCAAGCAACGCACGACGCGTCCTCGGTTCGCCTTGGCGTCGAGCGACCCATTCTCGTCGATCCCGACGAAGACCTCGCCCGATGGCGACGCCGCAAGACAGGTGGGATAACGCACATCGGGCGGGGCAGCGAAGACCGACAGTTCGAAGCCGGATGGGGCCTTGATTCCCCGAAGAATGCCTCGGTCATCCACCTTCTTGGCCTGCTTTTTCGCGCCGACAGGGGCTGCCTTCGTGCCGAAAACCTCGAACGAGAAGAGACTGGCCCAGTGACTGGGGTCGACCTCCGTCACGGTGAGCTTCACAAAGCGAATGCCCCTGGCGTCGAACTTGTGCACGCGCTCCTGGGTCCGGGAGGTGTTTTTCGACTGGTCGGTGAGCATTGACCAGGTTTTGCCGTCGGCCGAACCCTCAATCTTGTACAGATAAGGGGCATCTTCGTGCTCCCAGAGAATCTTGCAACCGCTCAACGTTTCCGGCTGTCCGAGGTCGACCTGAAGCCATTGAGGAGCCGAGCCGTCCGCCGCGCACCAGCGCGACTCCGGATCGCCGTCCACGGCCGCGCCGGGATACTTGTCGTCGGTCTGAAAACTCGAAGCCATCGCGGGCTTGTTCGCCGCCAGATCCTCCAACCCGGACTGACCCAGGGCCATTCCCAGTCCCCAGACCAGCGAAAATACCGCGGCCGACGCTCGGACCATCCATCGTCTCATCGCCTGTGCCCCTTGTCGCCAAGTGCCGATCGGGAAGTCCTCATCGGGGCCCCGAACACTCGTGGACCTGAATTCGAAAGTGGTTGGCTTCGTTTTGGAAAAGTTCATCATCTCTCAAAACCCGCGCGGTCGGCAAGCTTCGATCGAGTGTCCAACCCCACCGCGTCCCGTAAAGACCCGTCGACAGAAGATTTGAGGAACCATACACTTTGCCAGACAAAGATCTCTTTGTTGGAAATTTCCATGCCCCGAGGGATTTCTGATGGCGCGACGTTGGTTCGCAAAGCTCTTTGTTCTCTATCTCTGCGTTCTGTTCGGTTTGACTCTGGGCGGGTTTTACCACCTGGGAGCCACGAGGAATCTGATACCGTTTCGGACCATCGAACACGATCTGCGCAAAGGTGGCTGGGAATTTCTGGTCAATTTCGTCGGAAACCTGGTGATCACACTACCGATCGGCTGGTTCCTTCCCCTCTTGTTGGGCCGAAAATGTAATGCCGTCCGGGTTGGCGCAACAGCGATGGGGCTCAGCGTCGTCATCGAGGTCTTGCAAGGGCTCTCCCGGCGCCGGGTTGCCGACGTCGACGACGTGATCCTGAATACCGTGGGCGGTCTTTGCGGTTACGGAATCTGGCTGATCCTCCGTGATCGGGTGCTTCGATCACGTTGGTTTCGATCAGAATCGGCGGACGAGCGGTTGCCGATCGACCCCTGAGGTCCAAGAATAACCGTTGGCTCCGGGCAAGCGGGTTGCCCGGGTCACGCGAAATTGGTTCGATCAGAAGGGTTTAAGTCTTGAGCGTCTTTGAACCGCGTCCTCTCGGAAACTCGGACGTCCTGGTGACGCCGGTGATCTTTGGTGCCTGGGCGGTCGGCGGCTGGATGTGGGGAGGAAACGACGAGGCCGACTCGATCGCGGCGATCCAGGCCTCGATTGACCACGGGGTCACGACGATCGACACCGCGGCCGTCTACGGTCAAGGATACGGCGAAGAAGTCGTCGGCAAGGCGATTCAAGGACGTCGTGATCAGGTCCAGATCGCCACGAAAGGGGGGATGACCTGGGATCTCGAAGGAGGTTCCGACCCCTGGAATACCCAGGATCGACTCGGTCACGATATCTTGATCCGACGCAACTCCTCTCCCAAGACGATTCCCATCGAATGTGAACGAAGTCTGAAGCGGTTGGGGGTCGACGTCATCGATCTCTACCAGATCCACTGGCCGGATACGACGACACCGGTCGAAGACACGATGGCCGCGCTCGTCAAGCTCAAGGATCAAGGCAAGATCCGCGCGATCGGGGTCAGCAATTACGACGCGACCTGGATTCGAAAAGCCGCGGCCGCCGGTCCGCTGGCCAGCTTGCAGCCTCCGTACAGCCTGATTCAACGAAAGATCGAGAAGGAAATCCTGCCGACCTGCATCGAACTGGGAGTCGGCGTGATCGTCTACTCGCCGATGGAGCGGGGGCTCCTGACCGGCTCCGTTCCGGCCGACCGGGTCTTTCCGGCGGGCGACCACCGCGCGTCCCACAAGTTTTTCAAACCCGAGAACCGCGCGCTCGTGAATCAGTCGCTCGAAACCGTTCGACCGATTGCCGAGAAGCATGGCGTGAGCCTCGCCCAACTGGTCATCAACTGGACGATCCAGGAACCGGGAATCACCGCCGCGCTGGTCGGTGCCAGAAACGCCGAACAGGCGATCCACAACGCCCAGGCCCTCTCATTCCAGCTCTCGCCCGAAGAATGCGCGACGATTCGCAAAGCCTTCGACCAGACCTCGGCCGTGCTGATGGCAAGCTAAAGCAAGACGAACTTACCGGGATGGTCAACCTTGATCACGGACCTGCTCCCGTTAGTCGGGATGGGTGTCCCCGGGTTTTCTCGGGGTGTCCTGCTGACGCGTAGAGTGGGTCGAGTGCAACGATCCCCACCACGCAATCATGGTGGGGATCGCTTAGGCTCGACTCACCCTACGTTTTTCGCCGATGCGACTTGACCGCGCTCCAGACTCCGCGTTCGCTAACCCAAGAAATCCCGGGCAGACCCGTCGGGATCAGGTCGGCGACAACTTCCAGCAAGAGCTATCGCTCGACGTCCGGGCGGATTATGCTACCGGGATTCCTTCATTTTGAATCGTGTTCGACAGCAAGAGGCCGTGGCGGATCGCCATGATTGATTCGGAATCTTCACGCACGCAAGCGTACAACCTGGCCAGGGAACGTTACGGCGAGATCGGTGTCGACACCGAGCAGGGGCTGGAACGTCTCTCGAACATTTCGGTGTCGATCCAGTGCTGGCAAGGGGACGACGTCGGCGGATTCGAGGTCGATCGGCAATCGCTGAGCGGGGCAGTGGCGGTGACGGGA
>JAJYCH010000236.1 GCA_021778575.1 Planctomycetota bacterium | reverse complement strand
CGGCGACAAGGTGATGATCGGAGCCCAGGCCGGGGTCCACCGGAACGTTCCGGGGGGACAGAACCTGCTGGGGTCTCCGGCCATTCCGATCCGCGAACAGCGGCGGATCTTCCAGATGATCGCCCGCCTGCCCGAGATGCACCGGCAGCTTCGCGAACTGGCGACCCAGATGGCGATCATGACCGCCGCAGGACCACCGCATACCGAAGATCAATCGCATCCGGAAGATGATCCCACCGGTTTCTGAGCGTTCCATTCCACGGACAAAGTGTCGAGGCCCGCGCCGGGCTTCGACACGGTTTTCGTTCGCGATCGTCTCGAATGGGAGGATTTTCGATGGATTCCACTCCACGCAAAGCTCGGCTGATCACGTTCTTGACCATCGCGCTGGTCGCGAGCATCGGGCTGAGCTTGACGCCCCCGGCGGAGGCCGGACCGATCTCGGACATGGTCTCGCGCTATCGGCAGAGGCAGATGATGAAACTGCCGCCGGTCGACCCGCCGTTCTCGAAGAAGCCCGTGAAGGACCTGAATGTTCGAACGGCCAGCATTTCGAGCCGGTTGAAGAAGCGGTTCACGTTCAAGCGCGAGTCCAGCTCGGGTGTGATTCCGTTCCAGGATTCGAACGTGAACAGGACTTCGCGTTAATCGAGGATCGGGCTGATGTCGTTACTCTCATCGAAGCGCCGGGGCCTCAGGCTGGCCGGCGCTACCTCGGCCGACGCTCCGATTGGCTTGCTGGCCGGTAGCGGCCGGTTCCCGATCCTGTTTGCCGAGGCGGCCCGTCGCCAGGGGCTGAAAGTGGCCTGCGTCGGCATCCGCTACGAAGCGCCCGAGATCCTCCGCGAGCTTTGCGATTCGTTCGAGGTCGTCGGCGTTTCGAAGCTCGGCGGGATGATCCGATCATTCCAGCGCCGTGAGGCCCGTCGGATCGTCATGGCGGGAAAAGTGACCAAGAGTGTCATGTACACGCCTGGACGCTTTGTCCGGCTCTGGCCCGACCTCCGGATGATCCGGTTCTGGTTGCAGACGCTGAGCGACAAGCGCGACGACTCGATCCTGCTCGGCGTGATCGCCGAATTTGAGCGCGACGGGATGTCCTTCGCCTCGGCCCTCGACTATTGCCCGGAGCTCCTCGTGACTCAAGGCGTGCTGACCCGAAGGCGACCGAGCGCCTCGGAGCTGAAGGACGTGGAATTTGGCTGGATGCTGGCCAAGGAAATGGGTCGGCTCGACGTCGGGCAGTCGGTCGCCGTGAAGGAAAGCGCGGCCGTGGCCGTCGAGGCGATCGAAGGGACCGACCGCTGCATCGAACGGGCCGGCCAGCTCTGTCGATCCGGCGGCTGGACCCTGGTCAAGGTCGCCAAGCCGCAACAAGACATGAGGTTCGACGTCCCGACGATCGGCCTGACCACGATCGAGAACCTGCACAAGGCGGGAGCGAAAGTCCTGGCGATCGAGGCCGGAAAAACGATCGTGATCGACCAGCCCGACGTGGTGGCTCTGGCCGATCGGTATGGTCTGTCGATCGTGGCTCTGGAACGGTGATTCAGTTCTCTGAGAGCCGTCATCTGTACTTCTGTATCGGCTCTTGACGATCCGAAAAATCGACTAATTTTCCCGCTCGATCGGAAGAAACCGGACGTCACCAATCATTTCAAGTGAGTTATTGGTGTTAATATCAAATCAACTGATCGCCACGCAATGACCTGATTGCGTTTGATCCATCAACTTAATTTTGTCTTTGCATAAGAACACTTCACGCTTACAGGTCTCGCAAAATCGGTGAGACTTCTCGCTCAACTCCGCCATAGATCGGGCTTAATGTCTTCCTCGTTCCCACGGAGGACCGTGGGCACGAGTGCTTTATCGCAGGTGGTGTTCAGCGAGAAGTCTCGCGACTCGAATCATCGCTCGACCCTCATGAAGCTCAAGCCGTCCTGATGGTGATCGTGATCAAGTTCCTTCGGCAACCTTCGCCGCCCGTCCCGCCTCGATCGTCCGGACGATCAGGTCGGCGGCGATCGGCAAGCCCAGGCTTTCGGAGTCGAGGACGAGGTCGTAATTGTGCGGGTCGTTGGCGTCGACCCGGTACATCGTCCGGACAAAGTGGTTGCGGCGACGGTCGAGGTCTCTCGCGGCTCGTTTCGCGGTCCGGACGGAGACGCCCATCCGGTCGGCCAGTCGGTTGGCCCGGGCCTTGAGCGGAGCGACGATCCGGACGGTCAGCGTCTCGGACCGGGGCAAGAGAAACCCCGCTCCTCGTCCCAGAATGATCGAATCGCCTGCTCGACCGATCGCCTCGACCAGCTTGGCCAGGTGATCGAGATAGGCCTCTTGCGGAGCATAATGTTCTTCGCGGAGCGGCAAGATCCAGTCCTGAACGACACTCGGCGCGAGTTCGTCGAAGGTCTTGACCTCGTCGACGCTCAGCTCCATCCGGTGGGCGATCGATTCGAGGACTTCGTGATCGTAGACCTTCCAGCCCAGCCGAGCACCGACCATGCGGCCCAGGAGACCGGCCCCCGCTCCGGTCTCGCGGTCGATACAGAGGTTCCGGAACCTTGCGACCGGTTCGAGACTTCCCGTCGGTTCCTTCGGTTTGACGACCTTGCCGAACAACCAGCGCGAGAGCGAGCCCGGCCAGCGTCGAGGGCGAGTCGGCTCCGGGGAATCAGCCGGCGGCAGAGGGTCGGGCGAAGCCATGCGGGTCGGTCCCCAACGGGGTCGCTCGAAGTCGGATGTTCACCCCGAAACGAATTGCGGTGGGGGTGAACAAACTCAGTCTAGAAAGAGTCTTGTCGAAAAGAAAGGCGAGCTACCCGACAGAGGTCGATCATGTAATCGTTACAAGACGACCTCCCAGAGAAACCGGGCCAAAAAAATTGGCGGATTTCCTCAAGTTATGTACAGACAGGAGTTAGGCGCGAGACGATTGATTCCGTCGATCGACCGGCACGGTCTTTGCCTTGAACCTTTCTCGACGACGCCGAATCGGGGGAATCGAGACCTCGACACGGGCGTGATCAAGAGATCGACAGAGGGAGACCGACCGCATGATGCGAAACCGACGCCACACGCTACTCTGGATGAAAGATCTGCTCGAACACATGAATCAGTGCCACGAGCAACTTCAGTGGGCGGCCGACGGTCAGACCGAGGCCTACCTGGCCGAGACCCTGATGGTTGACCTCTCGGAATGCCAAAAACTTTGCGAACAGCTCAAACCACCCGGTCGGAAGTCGCCGAGCCTGGTCACGTCGGTCTGACGGAAAGCTTGATCCCATCGGGTCTTGCGGTGCTCATGAGACGAGGATAGTCTGGAAGACCTCCTCGATCGCCCCCGGAGCCGCATCACCAATGATTCCGCCAGCCACCGCGCCCGTTCTTGAGTTCCAGGTCGATTCGCTTCGGGTCGTGATCCACGAAGATCGAGGCCAGGCAGGACGAGCCGCGGCCCACGATGTGGCCCAGGCCATCGCCGACCGGCTGATCCAGACCGAATGGGCGCATGTCGTCTTCGCCGCCGCACCCAGTCAGAACGAGTTTCTCGCCGCCCTGGTGGCCGAACAGGGGATCAACTGGTCGCGTGTGAAAGCGTTTCACATGGACGAGTATCTCGGGCTCGGTCCCGATCATCCCGCGTCGTTCCGCCGCTATTTGCAAGAACGACTGTTCCGGCTCGCCGGATTCTCGGACGATCAACTTCGCCTGATCCCGGGCGAGTCGATCGATCGCCCGCTCCGGACCGCGCTCGATTATGAGCAGCGAATCCTCGACGAACCGATCGACATCGTCTGCGGTGGGATCGGCGAGAACGGTCACCTGGCCTTCAACGACCCACCCGTCGCGGATTTCCTCGATCCCGTCAAAGTCAAAATCGTCCGCCTCGACGCAGCTTGCCGGGTCCAGCAATTGAACGATGAATGCTTCGACCGGATTGAAGTAGTTCCCACCCACGCCTATACGATGACGATCCCCGCGCTGCTGGCGGCCCGGACGATCTCGATCATCGCGCCGGGTCCGAGAAAGGCCGAAGCCGTCCTGGCGACGGTTCGCGGGCCGATCGGCGAGTCTTGCCCGTCGACAGCGCTCCGGAATCATCCCGGGGCAGTCCTTCATCTCGATCGGGATTCCGCCCGGCTGCTCTGAGAACATCGAGATTGGACGGCTTCTTGTCGAGTCAGGCTCGCATGGGCTACAATCTTGCAGTCGATCACGAATCTGGTCGACCGGAGCCGACTGGGCTCTCGCGTGCTCTGAAATCTTGTAAGGACGGGTGATGTCCGCCGAAGTTCTCCTGAAGACCCCGCTTCACGACTGGCATCAGGCCCACAAGGGGCGGCTGGTCGAGTTCGGCGGCTGGTCGATGCCCGTTCAGTATTCGACGATCGTCGAGGAACATACCGCGGTCCGGCAACGGGTCGGTCTGTTCGATATCAGCCACATGGGCCGGCTCAAGTTCGACGGGCCGGACGCCCTGGCCTGGCTCGAAAAGGTCACCACGAATCACGTCGCCCGACTGTCCCCGGGACAGATTCAGTACAGCCTGATCGTCGACGAAAACGGCGGGATGCTCGACGACATCCTCGTCTACAATCGTCCCGATGGCCTGGCGGTCGTCTGCAACGCCTCGAATCGTCCTAAGGTCCTGGCACAATTCGAGAAGTATCGCGCCGGGTTCGATGCCCACTTGATCGACCAGACGTTCGACACGGCCATGATCGCCGTTCAAGGTCCCGCCGGTCTGGCGACGGCCCAGCGCCATTTTGACGCGACCCTGACGGATGTCCCCTACTATCATTGCACGAGCGGGACGTTTCTGGGAGTTCCCGCCCTGGCCAGCCGAACCGGCTACACCGGCGAAGATGGCTTCGAGCTGATCGTCCCGAACGACCAGGCCGAGGCGGCCTGGAACGCCTTGCTCGACGCCGGTCGGGTGTTCGGGATCTTGCCCGCCGGACTGGGAGCGCGCGACACGCTTCGATTCGAAGCCGCGATGCCGCTCTATGGTCATGAGATGGACGAGACCGTCAACCCCTACGCGGTCGGTCTGGGCTGGGCCGTGAAGCTGAAAAAAGGGGCTTTCGTCGGTCGCGAGGCACTCACCCGGTTCAAGGCGAACCCCGGAAAAGCCCGCGTCGGATTGGCATTCGACGGCAAGCGAATTCCTCGCCAGGGTTATCCGGTCAAGCTTGATGGCCAGGTGGTGGGGGTTGTCACCTCGGGGACCTTCTCCCCCACGCTCGGCCAGCCGCTGGCCATGGCCTCGGTCGACCTGGCTGCGTCGAAGTCGTCGGAACTCGTCGTGGATGTTCGTGGTCAGGACGAACCGGCCCGCGTTGTCCCCTTGCCGTTCTATAAACGATCGTCCACTCACGGTTGATCCGTCGTTCTTCCCCGTCTTGATTCTCCCGAATTTCCCGATTGACTGAGGACTTCCTCATGGACCCGACGACCCTGAAATTCACGCCCACCCACGAGTGGGTCCACCTCGATGGCGACGTGGCGACGCTGGGAATCTCCAAGTTCGCCGTCGACCAGCTTACCGACCTGATCGTGATCGAACTACCCAAGGTCGGCGCGACGCTGACCAAGGGCAAACCGTTCGGCGAGGTCGAAAGCGTCAAGGCGGTCAGCGACCTCTACGCGCCGCTCG
The DNA here is from genome assembly GCA_021778575.1 of Planctomycetota bacterium. Classification (GTDB taxonomy): domain Bacteria; phylum Planctomycetota; class Planctomycetia; order Isosphaerales; family Isosphaeraceae; genus Tundrisphaera. The sequence goes on along the minus strand of JAJYCH010000236.1, from coordinate 1,624 downwards.
GTGGGGAAGTGATCGAGATCAATGACGCCGTCGCCGGGGACGTGCAAATTCTGGCCGAAGATCCGTACACCAAGGGTTGGTTGGTGAAAATCAAGGTGGCGGACACCACGGCTCTGGCCGGGTTGCTCGATCACGACGCCTACCAGGCCAAGGTGGCTGACGAGGCCCATTAAACGGAAAGGTCTGTGTCCCAGACGCGGAAGGGAGGGGTAACTCCCCTCCACATGTTCCATTTCAATGAGACTCACCGACATGACGACGAACCTTCCGCGTCTGGAATTGCAGTCGGCCGAACTGGCAACTTGGTTGGACAAACAAGCTCCGGATATCTGGTGGCTGGTCGATGGCGACCCGCTGCTCACCGGAAACCTCTCCTTTCCGTGTCCAGGTGATGTTCTGGCCAAAGAACTGCGACGCGTCGGTCAACCCTTGCTGCTGATCCCGACCAAGAATACCGAATCCGCCGATCGTCATCTTTCCTCAGGCGATTTGGACTTACTCGTCCAGAAAGAGGATGATCGCGACGAAAGGATCATTCAGTTCCGCTGGGCAAAATCCCCAGACTCAACCGATTGGATGCTCATTGAGGACAAGGATTCCGCCAGATGGGCTCTCGGCGATGATTAAGGAATTGGATTGATCATGCCCATTCCCGTGATCGACTTCGATCGGAGACTCAAACGCATTCCCACGCATGTCGCCGACCTTCCCGATGAAGCGGCCGTCCCCCGCCTTCACTACGAGAGGTTCGCTAATGACTCATGGGCGACGTTGATCTATTTCGAGCGGAATCTCCAAAAGCTGCCTGTTCAGCAAGCGGCCTCTATGAGGCATTTACGCCGCCTACATAACATGACGATCCTGAACCTGGTCGAGGCCTTTGAACGATTCTTCAAGGAGATCGCAGCGGTCTGTATCGATCAGGTTGGACGCCTTGTGCTGGACGACCGGCTCGACGTTTTCCAGCTCAAGGGAGATGTTCTCGCGGCTCATTTTAACCCGGGAACGATGGGCAAGTCGCTTTGTGAATCCTCGACATGGCTTGATTGCGATCAAATCAATCGACGATTCAAGAAAATTTTGGCTGATCCATTCAGTGATGGCAGCTTCCAACTCTTCCCGAAAAACGCGGGGCCGGCCCAGTCCGATCGAAAACGGCTCGTCGAGATCGTCTTTCAGCTCAGACATTCGATTGTCCACAACGCGGCGGTCGTCACCGAATCCGATGCGTTGAAATTTCAATTGCTCACGCGATCTCCCGTCATGGGTTCTCGCGTTCTCTGGCCCTCGAAGGGCGATGTCTGGTATGTGAAACTCTTCCTCGACAAGACCGTGGATGAATTGAACGAAGAGGTTGGCGACCGGCTCGCGTCGTTGATGACGACGCTTCATGCCGATAATCCCAATTTGTTCGATCCCGCCACCAAGGCCCAGCAATTGGCGGAACTATTTCGACGTCCCGTCACGATCGGTCAGGTCATCCGGCATCCCACCTGACTTGACTGGAAAATCGTCGGCCGGTGCCTACAAGATTGTTTCTCACCTGGCCTCGGCCCTCTTTTCTTTTCCGCCTCGATAGCAACTCCTCAACGCATAGCCGAATCGGATCGAATCATGGCTTATA
>JAJYCH010000235.1 GCA_021778575.1 Planctomycetota bacterium | reverse complement strand
GCCCGCTGAGCGAAAACCGACCAATCGCCCAGCGTATAATCAGGGGAAAAATCAGAATTTGCACGCCTGCCGGAAGGACACGGTGCTCACACCCCCCAGACCGGGATAGCCCACGGTCGTGGTTCCCTGGCTGGCGCAATAACTGTTGTTGAAGCCGTTCTTGCCGGCATTGCCGTCGGACGGGCAAAGAAACCCGTTGATCTTGGTCAGATAGGCGGTCGAGTTGATCAGGTAGCCGGTATTATTGGCCCACTCCGGCGCCCAGTTAAAATTGCAGTTGCTGGAGACGCTCGATTGCTCCATGTACGGCAGGAGCATCGCCTGGGCACTCCAGTTGCTCCAGGTCGCGGTCGCGCCCACCGTGTACGGCAAGATCGCCGCGGTCAGCGGGAACGAGTTGACCGACGAATGATAATTGTGCATCGCCAACCCGATCTGCTTCAGGTTGTTGACGCACTGCGACCGGCGAGCCGCTTCGCGGGCCGCCTGAACCGCAGGAAGCAACAGGGCGATAAGAACCGCGATGATCGCGATGACGACCAGCAATTCGATCAGTGTGAAACCGTGGCGTGATTTTTTCCGCATTTCGGCCTGCCTCTCGGGAAAAATGTGAACGAAGGACTTCCTGAAGTCTCGGAAACGTTCCGAGGAGCCTCTGGAGAGAGGAGAAGACGATTCGTGGGCGACATCTTCGGCGTCGAGAAGGATGAAGGCGCGATATCGCCGGACAGCTTCGAGAAAAACGGATCAAATGAATTACGGCTTCTTCTGCTGCTCTGTCTTCATGAAATTCTCCATGTTCTCATTGGCCTTCTTGGCCTCGGGCGGAAGCTCCGAGCTACCACCGGTGGCTGAGCCCGAACTGCCACAGCCGATGGGGCCGACGATCAGCGCGGCGGAGACCGAAGCCCACAAAACCCCGCGCGCAAACCGACCTCTGGCGCTGCTCCGCATAGGATGCACTCCTCGGACAAACCTGGTACTTGTCAACTTTGTAACTTCTTGGAAATGAGGCATCTCGCATCATGCCACCGAGGGGGATCGGATACAATGAATTTTCTGATAAATTTTTTTCAAACTTCTTGGCGATAAAAAGATCATGCAAGCTTGCGTCCTGAGCCGCTTCTCCACTCCGCCAATCCTTGATGAACGGGTTGTTTTGTCGTGAAATTCGCTCCGGCTGCCTTTGTCGTGCCGTCAAGGATCAGGGCGATCGCCGTACTGGCGGATCAGCACCCGGGAACCCTCCGGCTGTTCTACGGTGAAGATTCGTTGCCGACGCCCTCGTTCATCAAGGACGCCGCGCACCAGGCGATCGACGCCAACCTGACCTTCTACACACCCAATGCCGGTTACCCCGCGCTCCGGCACGCGATCGCCGATCGGGTTCTCGACCTTCACGGGGTCGAGATCGACCCGTTGCGCGAGGTCGTCGTCACCGCTGGGGGGATGGTGGCGCTCTTGCTCGCTTGCCAGGCCACGGTCGGCGCGGGGGATTCGGCGGTGGTCCTCACGCCGCTCTGGCCCAACGTCGCGGCGGCCATCAGGGTCGCCGGGGCCGAGGCGATCGAGGTCCCGCTGGCGCTGGGCTCCGAGGGATTCAAGCTCGATTTCGACCGGATCGAAGCGGCGATCCAGCCCAACACCAGGCTCCTGGCGCTCGCCAGCCCCGGCAACCCCACGGCCTGGACCGCAACGCTCGACGACTGGCGGACGTTGCTCGAAATTTGCGAACGCCACAACCTTTGGCTCCTGGCCGACGGCGTTTACGAGCGGATCGTCTTCGACGGCCGGGTCGCGCCCAGCCCGCTATCCCTTCCGGGAGCCCGAGCCCGGACGATCATCGCGCAAAGCTTCTCGAAGACGTACCGGATGACCGGCTGGCGAGTCGGCTACGCGATCGCCCCGCCCGAGCTGGCGCTCGCGATGACAAATCTGCAAGAGTTCGTGGTCTCACACGCCCCAGGAATTGCCCAGGAGGCGGCGCGGGTCGCCTTGATCGAAGGCGAGCCATTCATTCTAGAAAGCCAGGCTCGCTACGCCCGACACCGGCAAATCGCGCTCGACCGATTCCGGACGATGCCCGGAGTGACCGTTCCCGAGCCCACCGGCGCTTTTTATGTCTACCCACGTCTCGAAGGACTGGCCGACTCATACGACTTCTGCCGCTATCTGGTGGAACAAAAGAAAGTCGGTCTCGCCCCCGGAAACGCCTTCGGCCAGGGGGGAGAAGGCCACATCCGCCTCTGCTTCGCCGTCGAGGAGGAGATTTTGAGAGAGGCCCTCGACCGGTTCGAAGCGGGGTGGGATGCGTATCGGCAAGGACAGTAGTAAATGAGCACACAAACTCGTTCCCACGCTCCCGCGTGGGAACGCCGTCCTCGACGCTCCGCGTCGTCTTAGAATGATGTCGCTCTTAACATTCCGTCGTCACCTCAAGAAGTGATTCAACCTTCGCGTAATTCCTCGCACTCGAATACCGCCAATGCACCGGCTCATCAACAAAGCCACGTTTGACCGGATTAGCATGAATATATTCCAGCTTCTGCCGCAAGATCGCCTCGTCCTGGATGATCTTGGCGTGACTTCCCTCCTGCCAGAGTTGGAACGTCCGGTCGGTCTTGTGCGGCGATCGGTGATACTCCAGGCCATCGAGCAAAGTGTGAACTCGACGCTCTTGAAGAAGGTCGATGATCCTGCGGGCGGTGTAGGACTTGAAATCACCGACTTCTTTCGCCAGATTTTTCGAAGCGGCGATGAAGTGAATATGGTTGTCGAGGACGACGTAGCCCAGTAACGTCATCCGATTCTGTTCCTGAAGAAACCGCCAGGAATCGAACAGGATCTGCACGGTGTCCGGTTGCGTGAAGACAGGCAACCAACCAGCCGACGACTGTACAGGTCAGGAAATGGGGATAGCCCGAATCGCCGAATTTGTAACGACTCCGGCCCATCCTTGAACCCCGGCGGAAGACGACGCGGAGTGTCGAAGACGGCATTCCCACGCAGGAGCGTGGGAACGAGATTTTTCCGGGATCTGCTCACTTTCCTGGTCTCACGCCGTTCCCGCGTCCAGCGGACTTCTCCAGACCGGTCGGAGCGGGAAGAGGACTCTCGCGGCGTCGAGCGCGGTTCCGGTCGAGGATTCGACGGCGTCTTCTTCGATCGCTTTGTCGATGGTGATGTGACCCATCAACAGGCGAACGAGCGCGGGCTGGGTCAGGGTCAGGTGGCGACGGCTCAGCTTGTCGGGCTCGAAGCGGGATTTGTCCCCTTCGATGTGGAGCATCCAGCGGCGGTCGCCGACGGTCAGTCCCAGCTCGATCGGCTGGGGCATTCCCGAGGCGGTCGCTCTCGCGGCCAGTTCGGGAAGGGCAGCCCCGAGGAACTTTTCGAGGTTCGGGATGTGGTACATCGAGGTTTGACCGTCCCACTCTTCCTGATCGAGCACTTTTCCCGACGCCTGCTTGAACGCTTCGATCACCGGATGGTCAAGCGGCGCGTGGACGATCACCTGAGGATAGGCGCGTTCGAGAGCCTCGGCGCGAACTCGACCGAGCAGCGCCTTGAGCGCCTGGGGGTGCGCGGGGTCGGTGGCGATTTCGAGGATCTTGTGATCCTTGACGAACGCGTAACCGCGGACGGTCTCGCCCTGGCAGGCCACCCAGATCACGTGGGCGTAGCGGCGGCCGATCATCCACCGCCAGTAATCTTCGGTCCGGACGATCGAGCCGTTGGTCTGGGCGTACTGGCGGTCGTAGAGCGACATCAGGTCGTTGAGTTCGACCTGTCGCCAGGGGCGGACGTGCCAGAAGCCGCCTCGACCTTCGATCACGCCATCGCTGACCTGCGGGAGGTTCCGGCTCAAGGTCTGGCCGACGGTCTGGCGACCGCAGACGCCCCAACCTAGCGGTCGGTAGAATTTGGGCATCCCGGTCGAGAGGGCCTGGAGCGCCACGCCGGTTTCCCGGGCCCGGCTATCGGCCAGTCGCATCAGGTTTTGCGCGAAACCGAGGCCCCGGTACTCGGGGAGGGTACCGACCCAGGTCACGCCGTTCATCGCCATGGTGGTCGAACCGTAGCGGACGGTCCGATCGGTCATGTGCAGATGGCTGACGACTCGACCGTCGACTTTCACGAGCATGCGCTGCTCGGGTCGATACGAGGGGTCGCTCAGGGCTCCCAGGAACGACTCGCGGTCGGGTCCCTGAAAGACGTGGAGCAATGTCTGGTAGACCGCCTCGTGATCCGCCTCGGTTCCGAGGCAGAACTCGACGGCACCGCGACGATAAGGAAGCCGCAGGACCGGCTCGGGCAGTTTCATCGATAGACCACCTTCGGGGCGAACCGCATACCGGTTCGATGCCGGCGACTCGTCGAGGGGCATCCCACCCTCCGACGATCTTTCTCTTATTGTAGGGGGTGGGAAGGCGTTCCGCCGCAAGCAAGCGCGGAGAAATCGTGTGTTTTTTTTCGATCAGTCGGATCAGGCCGGATCGAGGGTCGTCAGACACCTTGACGATCGCGCCTCAGGTCCGGTTTTTTCCGGTCATCAAGGACGTGCCGCCTGAGCTCCGACGCGGGTCATCACCTCACGCAACCGTGCCTGGCCATGGAGCGGGAATGCATATTCCCGGGATCGAGCGACATTGTTGAACTTCAGGCCAGCCGTGAGCCGGTCGCGCTCCGCGATCAGTTCGCGCCTCGCCGGTTCGATCCAGGGGAGGAGCGTCTGGTTCGCCTGGCGGATCGTTCGGAGCCGGTCGAGTCGCTGACGACGGGTCACGATTTCCCCTTCGATCGCCACCCACTTGGCCTCGACGGCAGCCCGGGCGTCGGCCGGTCGGGGTTCGGGCAGGTGTCGGTCGGGATTCCAGTCGAGGTCGCGGATCGACCGCTCGACGGCTCGAAACCGGTCGATCGAGGCGGGGTCATCGGCGAGGCCGAGCCACTGGGTCAGCGAGAGCGTCAGGAATCGCGGCGGTTCCATCCGGAAGAACTGTCGAGCCAACTCGTCGCCCAGCTCGTCGTACTTCGCCCCGCCGATCCCGTGGACGAAAAGGTCGCCCAGGATGTAGCGTGCGAACAACGTGGTCGTCAGAGCCCGGGTCCGGAGCCGGATTCCCTGGCCCGGCAGTGACTGGAGAACCTCGACCGCACAGCAGGCATCCCGATCAAGCGACAGCGGGATTTCGAGGAACGGCTGATCCTCGCCGGCAATCCGAAGCTCGATCATCCGAGGGAGCAGGCGAGCCATCAACGGGCGACGCCGGGGGGAATCGGCCCGCCAGACCCAGAACGGGGCTTCGAGCCAGTCGCCTTGCTGGGCCAGGGCGGGAACCGGATGGTTCTTGCTCCGAATTCCATAAGCGGCTCGATAGTTCGCCAGAGCCGTGTTGTGGGTGGCCTGGAAGCGCGGGAGATCGGCCAGAATATGCGCGGCGAACCAGAGAAAAGCCTCGGTCTCGCAGACCTGGCCGATCGGGACCTCGACGTTCGACGCCCCCCACTCGGCCTCGATCTCGCGCCGGGCGAGGGCGAACCGGAGCCCCACGCGGTCGGTCGAGCGGACTTTGCCCAGGACTCTCGGCCAGAAATCGTCAAGGACCGGATCGGCGATCAACCCGCCGAGCGTCGCCCGGGTCCGGTCGGCGAACGAGGCGAAGAGCGACTCGTCCTGGATTGTCTGATCCTCGTAGGGAACCTCGCCCGCCCAGATGTCAAAGGGGACGGCCACGGCCCGAAGGAGCGAGCCCGATCGGTTCGGAACGCGGATCGATGGTCCTTTGGGGATGTCATTATCGACGATCAGGTTCAGACCGATCCCGTGGCGGGCTCGTGCCAGGCCGGCGACGGCAAAGTTCTTGACCCAGACGCCCGGATGGAACAGTTCGGGCTGGTGACCGGTGACGACCAGGTCGGCTCGTCCGGTGGGAATTTCGGGCCAGTCGAGCCCGAACGTCTCATGATGACGACGGGCCAGGCCGAGAACCTGCGACCGGGCCATCACCCGAAGTCGATCGGCCCGGCGTCCCTGAAAGTCGTACTGCCAGCGGTCGAGCTGGTTCGCGTTGTCGGCCAGTGTCGCCCCGAGATTTTCGAATGGGGGGTCCGCCAGCAAGGCACCATCGGCGGCTGGAGCCCGCAAGCGGTGAGCATCCATCAACGACAGCCCCCCGCGACCGTCAAGCCGGCCCGATCGAGCGCCTCGCGAAACACGTTCCGGTAGTGATTGAGCCGGTAAGTCGCGTCGTCGAGGGCTCCGCCGAAGGCCCGGTTCTCATCGAGATAGATGAGCGGCACGGGAACCTCGACGATTTTCAGCTCGTGCTGGACCGCCTGGACCCAGACTTGCAGCGGCATGGCATAGCCGAAGTCGGTGATCACGAACTTCTCGAGCGACGAGGCCCGATACGCCTTGAAACCACAAAAGGCGTCAGTCAGGTTCAGCCCGAGGCATTCGTTGAGCCAGCGGGTGACCTCGACATTGATCCGCCGTCGCTCGATCGGCGGGATCTGGCTCGGGTCGAACACTTCCAGGTAGCGGCTCCCGGAAACGATATCGGCCTCTTCCAGTCCGGCGGCGATCTCGGGAATTCGTTTCGGTTCGTGCTGACCGTCGCAGTCGATCGTGACGAGCCCGTCGAACCCTTGCTCGACGGTGTAGCGGAACATGCTGTCGAGCCCCGCGCCATAGCCGCGATTTTTCTCGTGACGGATGACCCGGACCTGGGGGAAGGCCCGGAGCAATTCGGGCGTCCGGTCGGTCGAGCCGTCGTCCACGGCCAGAACGTCGTCGGTATAGCGAAGAACCTCGGCCAGAACCGGTTCCAGGTGGGCTTCTTCGTTATAAACCGGGATGGCGGTCAGGATGCGCATGGACGGCCTCAAGGAGAGGAAAATCGACCGCGTTTGTTCCGAAAAACTTCGCCGAATCCACTCATCCCGCAAAATTCGGGCCCCCGTATTCTAGTTCAGGGGGAAGGGAAGTCAACGCGATGCGGCGGTGGGCTTCCCGTCCACGGTTTTCGCGCATTAAAATAACGAGAATTCATGAGGAGTCACGATCCGATGAGCGAAACAGTCACCCTGGAACTTCCTGACGAGTTGGCTCAGCGCGTCCGAGCCCTGGCGCGGGCGACCCATCGTCAGTTCGAAGATGTGGTGCTTGACTGGCTCCGTCGGGCCGCAGAAGAACCACCGGTCGAGGCTCTGCCCGATGGCGAGCTTCTCGCCGTCTGCGATGCAACGCTCAGTTCTGACGATCAGGAAAGCCTGAGCCTCCTGCTCGCCGGGAACCGG
>JAJYCH010000234.1 GCA_021778575.1 Planctomycetota bacterium | reverse complement strand
GATTATCGCGAGATGGGGCGGTGTCTGGGTGCGGCGATCACAGGAGGAGTGGTTACCTGGATTGTCTTTTCCTGGCTGACGGGATTGGCTGCGGGCCGAATGCACTTGCCGACGCATAGCCGTCTGTATGGCTTGATCGTCCTGGTTGCTGGGGGGCTGGTTTGGGGCGGGATTTCTCTGGGGGTGCTGAAGCGGACCGGATCGGCGCTGCCACGCGTGCTGATGAGGCGATTGCCGAGCGCCGGACGCGGGCCGGGACTGGCCGCCACCGCGCCAGGCTGCGGGCGCGGACGGTTGGCAATGCGCGTGCGAGCCTGGTAAGCCGCGCGGATCTTGTCGGCCAGGCTGGCCTGAAGGTTGCTGGAAAGCTGGTTGTTGATTCCGCCCTTGACGACAACCAGATCGATCCCCTTTGATTGGTAGATGGCCAGGAACGACTTCTCGAATCCCTCGGCGACCCCCATCAAAATCATGACGGCGGCGATCCCGACCGAGAGGCCGAGGACCGTCAACACGGTCCGGGCCGTTCGATTGGTCATGTTCCGGATAATCATCGTCGAAAATCGCATCAGCCCCTCATTCCGGGACCTGACCGACGAGAACGTAGCCCACACCCATCCAGATTCGCTCGTATCGGCAACCGGGCAAGACACGCTCGGCGATCGCCTGGACATCAAGTGTTCGATATTTTTCGACCATGTCCGTGAAGTCGTCACCGAGCTTGAACAGTTTCGAGACGATCCAGCGGTCGACCCCGGGCAGACCGATTTTGCGAAAGATCATGCGATCGGTCAAGTTGGGGATCTCGTCCGAAACGACAATCGTACCGCCAGGCTTGACGGCCCGGACCATCTCCCGGAGCGCTTTCTCAGGATCATTAAAATAATTGAATCCGCCGATGCTGAGCGCGGCGTCGAACCGTCCATCCTGGACCGGCAGGTCTTCAGCCTCGCCGAGAATCAGCTTGAGATCGCGCTTGCCGGCACGTTTCCGGCAGGCTTCGAGCTGAACCGTCGAGACGTCGATCCCCACCACCGACCAGTCGGCCGGCAACCAGTCGAGATACACACCATCTCCGATCGCCACGTCGAGCAACTTCAACCCGGACTGCTTCGGCAGGTAGCGCAGGACCTTGTCCCGCGATCGGCGTTCGCCGCCGTTGCAGAGAAAGGTGAACCATTCCCAGAACCGGAACTTGGGCCAGAGTGGACTGTTGTAAAAATCTACAGCCACCTTGTTGTTATCGCTGACGAACCGTCGAGCAATGAGAACGTCGTCCTCGATCGGAAAGTCGTGACCGGACGACGGGCAGAACAGCGACGTCGATTCGCTCGAACTCTGGAGCGAACCGCCGCAATGGGCGCAACGAAAAATGTCGGCACCCGACGACCAGTCGGTGATTTTTGATTCGGTCGTGATCATGCCAGGATTCCTCAGCTCGTAGATGGTTCGGATTCGTGCGAAGCAACGTAACAGTAGCCCAATCCACCCCAGATCGAGTGGCGGACCGAGCCCGGCCAGTGTTGGCTCACAACAGGCCCAGGATCAAACGGCTGGTCGAAGACCATCTGAACAAATTCGCGATCCAGTCCCAGAGCACCGAGCCAGAATGCGTCGATCGACTTCAAACCGATCAGGTGACCAATTCCCCAGCGATGTAAGCGGGAATCCTCATCGGCAACGATCAATCGCCCGCCAACACGGGTCACCCGTCGCATCTCGCGGAGTGTGCTCGCATGGTCACAAAAGTAGTTGAACCCGCCAATCGAATAGCACGCATCAAAAGCCGCGTCTGCGAACGGCAAGCTCTCCCCTTCGGAGCGAAGCACGCGGCCGTTCATCAAAGGGTGTAGATTCAGGCATTCACCCAGGGGTCGGACCGCGATATCCACGCCATAAGTCGTCCAATCCTTCGGCAACAGTTTCAGGTTCGCGCCGTCGCCGATCCCGACTTCAAGGACCGTGGCCATCGGCTGAGTCGGGAGATGCCGGAGGATCTGCCGACGAGCCCTTGCCTCACCCCCCTGAATTTTCAGAAACAACCGCTCCCAGCGCCGGAATCGAGCCCAGCCGGGGCCGTTATAGAACGATTCGGCGATACGATTGCGTCCGCGCAGCTTCGAACCCGGCCAGGAAAGCGGGAGAATTCCGCCTTCGGATTTCGCTCGGGGGGTTGAAGTGACGCGACTCATGATCGTGGCAATTCTCTTGACAGATATGCGAGGTTTACGAACATCAGAAATCCGTGGTCAGTCCTCGAGGCCCGGCGCGGTCCATCATCCAGTCAAAAACCGAGTCAGGAACATATTTCAAGAACGCCATGCCGAGCGCTGTGCTGAACGGAAAAACGGCATTCCTCGATCGTCGGAGCGCCGCCCGAGCGATTCGCCGTCCTGCTTCGGCGGGTTCCATCATCGGGACCGGCTTCCGGAACGGGGTTTTCGACGTGAGGTCGGTCCGGACGAAGCCCGGGCAAGCCGTTGTGATCGTGACCCCTCGACGTTTCAGCGCAGGTCGAATTCCTTCGAGGAACGTCGAGATCGCGGCTTTCGAGGCGGAATAGGACGCCATCCACGGCAATCCCCGATATCCCGCAACGCTCGAAACACCCACGATGTGCCCCGACTTGCGCTCGATCATTCCAGGCAAGACCGCCTCGATCGAATTGACCACGCCCACCACGTTCACCGCCAGAAGGGCTTCCAGTCCGGCAATATCGAGATTGGGAACTTGAGTCAATCGACCAATCCCGGCGCAGGCAATCAAAACACCTGTCGGTCCGATTTGAGCTTCGATCGAGCGGACAACCTCCGCCAGTCCAAGTCGATCCGTCACGTCGGCGGCAGCAAACGCGACGGTAAAACCTCGACCGATCAACTCCTGCGCGACTGCTTCAAGCGGCTCCTGATCGCGATCAATCAACCCAACCGAGCAGCCGGATTCCGCCAGTGCGATCGCTGTTCCTCGTCCGATCCCACGTCCCGCTCCAGTGACAATCACTGTTGGCTTCTTCATCGGGTCACCTCCATGGGAGCCAGCGATTCGACCCAGGAGATCAATGCCGACGTGAAAGCTTCGGGATTTTCCTCCGGGGCTCGGTGTTGTGAGTTCGGAATCAAAACCTGGCGACAGCTTGCAAGATGTGACGCAAGATATTCCGCCGTGGAAAGAAAAGGCGACCCATCACCATAAAGCGCGAGAATGGGTTGTCGCACGGCGAGAATTTTTTCCAGCGTCAGTCCCGCCTCGACCTTCGAATCATCCCCGGCCGTCGTGGTTCCCAGTCGAAGGAGACGGTTCATTCCTGGAAGCCCAACCGCCTGACGAAACTGAAGAAGTTTGGCTTCATCCAGATGCATGACTTGATTAAAAAACTTACCGATATCATACCAGTGTTCGCTTGAAAGACTGACACCCGCGTCGGCGGCTTCCTTCTGAAAAGCTTCCCAGTGTCCCCACCGGCTGAGATCTTCGAGGTGCCGGAGTGCGGGAAAATAGGGATCGGAAAGGACAAGAGCCTCGACTCGCTCCGGAGCCAGCACGGCGGTATGCAAAGCGATCACCGCGCCAAAACTGTGGCCGACGAGCTTTGCCTGTCGGGCACCGACCGCATCCATCAGGCCGAGAACGTCCTCGGCCTGATCGCGCGAGGTATAGCCGGTGGGCGGTACATCGCTATAGCCATGCCCCCGGAGATCAAAGGCCGTGACCCGATGTGACCGGGATAGTTCGGTCATCGCCTTGCAGAGAAACCAGATCGAGAGGTCGCCAGTCAGGCCGTGGATCAGAATCAGGTCGGGTCCTTCCCCCGCCTGCTGGATGTGAAACGTGAGACCGTTGACCTTGAGTCTGGGCATATGTTAATCCTCGTCAAAATCACAAAATGAGTGTATGATAAAGTCTATTACCTAACGTCAACTTCTTATAAAGACCGTGACAAGAATGCCGTCAACTCGCCGATCGTGAGATCGCGGTCTTCGCGCCGGCCGATTTCTCCCATGAGTTCACCGAAGGGCAGGGGGCGGCCATAGTGATCTTGAAGCATCTCGCCGAGAACAACGGCGTCGATCGAAGCCAGACCGAGGTCGGCGAAGAACCGGGTTTCCCGGTCAATCGTCCCGAGGTATTCGCGCCCCTGGAAGTCCGCCAGAATACGGGCCACATCGTTCAGGATCTCGGGTTCGGTCATGGTCGTCCTTCCTCCATCAAGGTCCAGGCCCAGGCAAAGTCGCCCCGACGATGAGTCCTCACAAATAGATACGTTTTGGCAAAGTCGGGACAGGCGTTTGCCAGCGAGCCACGAAGCCTGGCCCAGGCCCGTCCATCATGAACGAATTCAATGATTTCGACCGATCCCGGACCATCCAGGAACCCCCACCCGGTTGCTTTGGCCACGGCTTCCTTGGCGCACCAGAGTCGCGCGATGCCTTCCGCGCGGTGTTCAGTGGGCCATCGATCGAGTAGATTCCGTTCCCCAGGCAGGAATGCTGTCGACTCGAACAGTGACGTGCGATTAACGATCGGTTCAATGTCGATCCCGATCAGCCCTTTTGGATCAAGACTTCCAAGGGCAACCGCGACACCATCGACATGAGCGATCGAGATGACAGGTAAATCCGTCTTCCCGGGATCGATACCAGATTTCAGAATCGGCCGCCCTCGGGAATCAGGCTCGACGATCAGATCAGCCGGATAGATCGCGCCTTGTCCTTGATCGACCCAGAGACGTCGGGCGCATTCCTTGGCGGCGATCCGGCCCCAGAGCCGATGAGTCCGTCGCTGATCGGGACCCTGCAGAGCAAGATACGAGGATCGTTCATTAACACCTAGTTGAACATGTTCGAGAACGTCACGCCAGATTGGCCGCCCCATGTCCGCGGGAGGTTCTAGCCAGACAGCCACGGTATTTCCGTTTGACCCTGGCAATTCAAGTCGATCACCGAGAAACGTCTGGTCGGGTTGGCGGAAGCTATCGCGGTAAGTGCCCGGCCAGTGGAACCGCCAGTCTTCCCAGCCTCGGATGGTCATCCAGAGACTGCCGTCGGCCCGAACGATATCGGCGTTAACCCGAACCCGATGGCGTTCACGTTCGACGATGGCTATCCGGCAACTTACCCGCGAGCCGACGGACGGCCGCTCGCCCAGGATCAACAATTGATCCATCCGGAGTGGAAAAATGACGTCACCGTCATCGGCCAACCGATCGAGACCCCAGGCACCTAACAAATGCGTGAAGTTATCAAGAATAATCGGGTCGGTCAAAACATGTTGGGCATCCTTGCCCGACCGAAGGAGGGGTTCGAGCGGGAGAACCTCGAGTTTGCCTTCAATCCCCTCTATCGAAATCCGACCGATCTCAACCACGGACTGGAGTGCTGGTCCGTGGAAGAGCCATTGTTCGGAGTAGATCGAATCGGCAGTGAATCGACAACGTTGTGAATCATCAAGTGAGAAATCATTTGCCTTGATCGGATCTTGACGCCGATCGCCAAATTCAACCAGGCCTTCGAACACGGCAGATTCGGCTAGTTTCATCGCTGAGATCAAACCACGATTATGAATGCTCACGCGAATCATGCTTTCTGATTCTCGTCGGGCACGCACCTCCAGCGCGATTGGATCAAATTCGTAGCGGATCCACTTCACGGCGGTTACCTGATGCAAAGCGATGACAGAAAGCCCGGGAAACAGGCGAGCTGCCGATTCCGCGAGAATTTCAGCCATCACGCTAAACGGCAAGACCGGCAGTCCACGCCATTCTTTGTGAATCGCGGAGATCCGCCGACCACCTAGCGTGTGATGTTCGGCAATCGGATCATCGCGCCAGTCGAGAGTAACCATCGAAACGCAAGATTTCCCGGGTTCCAGTGAGACTATTGACCCGGCCCAGGGACCAGAAGGGATTTCATTCGAAGGAGACTCAAAGTGATCATAAGATTGACGCGCTGAATGTTGTGGTGAGCGATCATTAAAATAAGCCGCGAGAATGTTTTCTTGAATCTCCCTGAAGCACGTCATTGTATTTGTGAAATCGGCGTATACGGAATCTGATTCTCGATCAATATTTAGTAATGGTAAAATGTTGATAGTATCGTTTGACGCATGAACCACTCTGGCGGAATCGAAGTTGCTTTCGACGTTGGATACTTGGGTCGTATTCGTCGGCAAGCGGTTCAGTTTTGTGTGTTGATTGTCTGAATTGAATGGTGCTTGTCGAGTGCGATAACGCTCGATGACCTCCGCGGAGAGGGACATCGTGGGAAACCCAACCCGGAGAGCTGGTTTTTGTTGATAGTTCGTATGTTTCTCAAAAAGATCGACTTTGACTGGCCGCCGTCGTGCATAGAGATGTTCTGTCGTTAATGTCACTCCCTGGGCGAAGAGTGAAGCGGCCAGATGATTGATCTGAGTCAGGCCGGAGCGACGTGGCAGATTCGTCGCGATCGCAAATGCCGGGCGTCCGCGCAACGTATCTTCGACAAATCCGGAGAGGTTTCCACGTGCCCCGACATCAATAAATGTCGTTATTCCGTCACGATGCATTTGTTCGATTGTTTTCCGGAATTCAACGCAGCGTGTCCATTGTTCAATTGCAAGTTCGCGGAGACTGTCGGGATGATCCGGCATCCGTGCTTCCGTCGCACAAGAATAAATTGGAATCCGTGGTGAACGGAGTGGCAATGTATCGAAAAAGGATCGCAACGGTCCTATCGCGGGACGAAACGCCGAGGTGTGATACGCTCGGGAGAATGGGAGATCCTCCGTTTGTATTGCTTCGGAACGCAGACGGCGAACAACTCGCTCCACGGATTCGGGATCACCGGCGATGATCACCTGATGCGGACAATTGTCCATCGCTATGTGAATACGATGAGCGTCGTCACCGATCGCCGATTCAACCTTGTTTCGACTTGTCGCGATAGCCACCAGGCGGGCAACGGGAATTAAGTGCGATGATTCCAGGTCACCAAACATGGCTCCGAGCGAGCCCAGTTTGTCCTCGAAGCTTTTGTTTACATCCACACTTTGACATGCTGCTAGCGCGAGAAGTTCGCCGCTACTATGGCCCACCACGGCGTCTGCTTGTAGACCCAGACTGGTCAACAACTGATATAGAGCCCACTGCGCTGAGAGAACAACATTCACTCCGACTTCGGCCGACCAGATCGCCTTGTTGTCCCTCTCCTCCGACTGAAAGAGATGTTCACTCGGCCATGTTTCCGCGCCTGATTCGATGGCAATCCGGTCAGACGTATCAAAAAGGACCCGTACCTCGGGAAAAAATGGGCAGAGGTCTGCAAGCA
>JAJYCH010000233.1 GCA_021778575.1 Planctomycetota bacterium | reverse complement strand
AACCGGATATGGTCGATGTGGTTCTTGTTCCAGAGCGGCTCGAACATCCCGTTGGAAAACCGGAACGCCAGCAGATTCTGGACCGTTTCTTTACCCAGGTAATGGTCGATCCGGAAGATCTGATTCTCATTCCACTGCGACAGGAGCTGCTTGTTCAACTCGATGGCCGAGGGAAGATCGTGACCGAACGGCTTCTCGACGATGATCCTGATCCAGCCCTTCTCGCGCGTCTTGAATCCGGCGTCGTCGATATGCTGCGAGATCATGCCGAAGACGCTCGGCGGCACGGCCATGTAGAAGATGATGTTGCCGGCGGCGTGGTACTCGATGTCGAGCCCCTCGACGATCTTCTTCAGGCGGTCATACGATTCCTGCTCGCCAAAGTTCCCCGAGATATAGTGCAGCCGCTCGACGAACTCGCCCCAGATGTCGGCATCGAAGTGCTTGCGAGTGCCGAACTTCTGAACATCCGCCGTCATCTTCTCGCGGAATTGTTCGGTCGTCATCTCGTCGAGCGCGATCCCGACAATAGCGAACCGGCCGGGCAGAAGTCGGTCGCACGCGAGATTGAACAGGGCGGGCATCAGGAGCCGCTTGGTCAGGTCGCCCGATGCGCCAAAGATGACCAAAATGCACGGATCGGCACTCCGCTCGACACCGAACATCGGAATCCCACCCGGGAGCGCCCCATCAGTTTCGCCGGCCATTGTCTCTGCCCCCTTCGGATCGGAAAGTCGCAACGCAGTCACCGCGTCGAACGATCCGTTTTACCCGACCCCAACCCGGAAATCCAACCCGAGCCGCCCGGCTGGCAACGATTCGGCCGCGTGGGGTGTTCCCGGATTTTCTGGTGGTCTCTGGTCTCCGCTGCGCTGTGGCTTGCCGACGAAGCCCCTATCTGGAGTGCGAGAGCAAGCTCTCGCACTCCAAGAGAAGCCAGCCACCAGAAAATGCGGGCACACCCGGCCGCCCGATCCGCCTCAGAATCGCTCCCAGGCGTCGTAATCGACGGCAACCTGTCCAGGAAACGCTCATTCCCAAAAAACCCGGTTTATCGACCGCGTCCCGAACGGAATATATCGAACGAAGGCCCGATCTCCGTCAACCGTTTTGAGGACCGCACCATGCCCACTTCAGAAGCCAGAATTCGCGCCAACCAGGCCAATTCCGCCAAGTCGACCGGCCCGAAGACCGTAGAAGGCAAGCAACAATCGCGTCGGAACGCCCTCAAGCATGGTCTGACCGGAGCCGGTGTCGTCCTGCCCAACGAGGACGTCGCCGAGGTCGAGCGCCGCTTCGAGGCGTTCCGCGACGACCTTCAACCCTCCGGCGAGGTCGGCGAGGTTCTCGCCCGACGCGCCGCGTTCCTCTCGGTCCGGCTCGAACGCTGCGTCTCCGAGGAGACCGCTCGTCTGTCGGGTCGAATCCGCCAGGCCGACGCCGATTTCGTGCCGCCCGAGGCGACCGACGCCTCGACCGTCGCCCAGCTCAAGGCCGAGGCCAAGGCCCGGGCAATGTTCGACCCCTCGCCCGAAGCCAGCCGAGCTCGAAGCTACGAGGCCGCCGCCGAACGCGGTTTCTTCCGCGCCTTGAAGGAGATCCGCGAACTCCAGAAGAAAGCCCAAGTCGCCGAACCGACCGCCAACTCCGAGGAATTCGACCGGATGTTGGCTTCGTTTTCTCAATTCAACGACGAGTGCGACGCCTTCGAGGCCGAACATTTCGACGCCGATCTCCGGACCCCCTCCACGCCGCCGACCCGACCGATTTCGACCTCAGGCGCCCCCTTGGACCGGTTCGCCGACGTCCCGTTCACGATCGGACGACCCAACTGAAGCTCGGTCGAGGCTCGTTTCGGGATGATCGGCGATCGCTCATGCGCCGACGGGTATCTTGTTGCGCTGGACCAGCATCAAGACCGCCGAGGCCAGCGCCGAAACCCCGGCAACCACGGCCAGAACCTGGAACGCGCCGCGCCAGCCATGGCTGACGGCGATCCCGGCCATCGCCCGACCGGCAAAGGCCCCGCCGAGATAACCGATGAAGTCGATAATCCCGCAGGTCGTCGCCCCGCCGCGCTTGCCGCCCAGGTCCAGCGACATCGCGCCGGCCAGATACGAATACGGTCCGATCAGGAGAAAACCAATCAAGGACACCAGCGCAATCGGGGTGAACTGCGATGCCTTCGGATCAATCCCGGCCAGAACCAGCAGCGCCAGGGCCGTCAGGATCATCCCGACCACGATGATCGCCGCCCGACCACCGTTGCGGACCCGGTCGCCGAGATATCCGGCCAGGAGCACCGAGAACCCGCCGAGCAGCGGAAACAGCGAACTCATGCCCGCCGCTCGACCGGGAAGCATCCCGACCCCCTCGACAAAGTAAGTCGCCGTCCAGGTGTTGAACGTCTCGCGGAGCAAGGTCAGACCGAACGAGAGCAGGCAGACCAGCCAGAACACCGGGCTCCGGAACAGCGGGCCAAGCAGATCGGCCAGCCCGTCCGGCGTCGGGTCCGCCCCCTCCTCGCCAAAAACGTTCAAAGGGTTCGGCGGCGGCTCCTTCAAACCCAGTTCCCCCGGAGATTCGCGGAGGAAAATCGCATTGACGATCAACAGGCCCAGCAAGATCGCCGCAGCGACCAGCGAGACGCTCCGCCAGCCGACCCCGTAGGCCAGCAACAGCCCCATCCCATACCGACCGGCCGAGTCGCCCCAGAGAAAGCTCAGGCTCAAGATGCCCATCGCCAGACCATACGACGACGACGGAAACCAGCGTGAGACAATCTTGACCATCCCCGGCCACCCGATCGACTGGAGCAACCGGTTCCCGACCCAGGCCAGCGTGAAGAACGGAATCGAGCCGCCGAGAGCAAACAGGACCGTGAACCCGACCGCTCCGGCCATCCCCGTCAAGTAGATCCGCCGACCACCAAGGAAGTCGACCAGGCCACCACCAGGCAACTTCCCCAGGGCATAGGCCAGCGTGCCGAACGTCGTCACCCAGCCCAGGGCAACCTTGGCGTCGGCGGCCGAGATCCCCGAGCTCGCCAGATCCTTGATGATCAGCGGCAGCGAGACCGCAAAGTTCGACCGGCAGAGATAAAACCCGGTGTATCCCAGAACCATCAAGCCCAGTGTCAAAGCCCGACGCCAGACCAGCCGGGCATCCGGCTTTGTCGTGGGCAAATCAAATTCGGTGTCGATAAAAATCATGTTCAACCTTGCATTTTCTGTTCGAGACGAGCGATCAGGCCCGGCAACTCGGCCAGTGTTTCGATCGAGGCGTGAGCCCCGGCCCGGACGAACCTGGCGTGAAGCTCGTCGGCCGTCTTGCGTCGCTCGCTCTCGCCCAGCGCATTCCAGCCGGCTTCGGAGAGTCCAACCTCGCTGCTGCTGGCGATCACGCCGATGCTCCACGCGCCGGCGTTCCGACCCTCGGCGATATCGGCCAGGGTGTCGCCCACCTTCACCACGGCCGTCGGCGGAAAGACGTCCAGGGTTTGCATGGCCCGGAAGATCATCCAGGGGGCCGGTCGACCGGCGGAGACCTCGTCGGGCAGAACGTCAAGGTCACGAACATACCCCTGAGCGGTCGCCGAGGCGAAAACCCGGGTCGCCGCTTCGCGGAAATAGCCGGTGGTCGTCGCGATCTTGCGGCCCGCCGATCGCAAGGCTTCGACAACCGGCAACAGCCCCGGAACCAGCCGGTCGTGACCGGCGACCGCGTCAAGCTGGAGCGGGATATAATCCTGATGATAGATCCGCTCGACATCCGGTTCGGTCCAGGGCCGCCCCTGAGCGGTCTGCCATTGCTCGGCCAGATCGGGAATCGTCAGCAACGCGCGGAGGTGATCGAGCTTGGCCAGACCCATCGGCCGCCGGACCTGTTCATCAGTCGCCCGGACTCCATGACGCTCCAGCGCCCTGGCGAACGACGCCACCGGCGCGAAGCAGCCGAAATCGATCGCCGTCCCCGCCCAGTCGAGCACCACCAGCTTGATCCGGCTCTCTGCGCCCATCGAATGAATATTCCGTGAAAGTTTCCAGAAAAATTGATCCGGTCATCGTCGCGAAACCCGGCGAATTCCCCGACAACAGAACCGATCAGGGCGATCGTTGCAAGCCGTTGACCGGAGAAATCGCGAAAAATTCGCTCAATCCTCGTTAATTTCTCGTTCAGGTCCGAGGCGTGATCGGCTCGCGGATTTCGGGACGATCAGAGGTGTTGATCTCGGTCGAACCAGCCGGATAAGCTGGTGGCCATCAGGGGGAACGGGGTCTCGGATCGAAAGGTTCGGATGAATCGACAAGCAAATGTCGCCGTGATTGGTGGCGGAATCGTTGGCCTGGCCTTCGCCTGGACCGCCGCTCGCTCCGGGAAGTCGGTCGTGCTGTTCGAGCGCGATCGGAAGGCGCAGGGGGCGTCGGTCCGGAACTTCGGCATGGTCTGGCCGATCGGCCAGTCGAGCGGAGCCCCGCACGACCGGGCCTTGCGGAGCCGCGAACTCTGGAGCGACCTGGCGAGTCAAGCCGCGATCAGTCTCGACACGGTCGGATCGCTCCACCTGGCCTATCAGCCCGATGAGCGGGCCGTCCTCGAAGAGTTTGCCGATCGAGCGCCCGACCTCGGCTTCGACTGCAACTTGCTCACCGCCGAGGAGACACTCCGGCGTAGCCCGTCGGTACGCCGTGAGGGGCTGCTGGCCGCGCTCTGGAGCCCGACCGAGGCGTGCGTCGACCCCCGACAGGTGATCGCCACGATGCCCCACTGGCTGGCCGAGACCCACGGCGTCCAGCTTCGCTACGGCTCGATCGTCAACGCGATCGACCTGCCCCACGTCCGGACCACCGACGGCGAGACCTGGGATGTTGAGCAAGCCATCATCGGCGGCGGGGCCGCCTTCAAGACCTTGTTCCCCGAGTCGTTCGACGGCTCGGGAATCCGGCTCTGCAAGCTCCAGATGATGCGGACCGGCCCGCAACCGGGCGGCTGGCGGCTCGGCCCGATGATCGCCGGCGGCCTGACGCTCGGCCACTACACCGCCTTCCAGGTCTGTCCCTCCCTACCCGCCCTGAAGCAACGATTCGCCGCCACGATGCCCGAATTCATCCGCCACGGAATTCACGTCATGGCGTCGCAAAACGCGCTGGGCGAGGTCGTGATCGGCGACTCTCATGAATATGACGACGCAATTGAACCGTTTGATAAACCGGCAATCGACAGCCTGATTCTTGGCTATCTGGAAAACATGATCATGTTTCCCGAACCGACGATCGCCGCACGCTGGCACGGCATCTACGCCAAGCATCCCGACCGCCTGATCTTCACCGCCGAACCCCAACCCGGGGTCAAAATCGTCACCGCTCCCGGTGGAGCGGGGATGACGCTCTCGTTCGGATTCGCCGAGGAACTCTGGAAATCCTGGGGATAGTTTTGCCTGTTTGAATGAACCAATCTTCAATTACCATCCGGTTTGGCCTGGTTCGCCTTCGGGCTGGCGGGAACCCGAAAGCCGGCGACCGGGTCGGGATGGGCCGGGTCGAACGGCGGAATCTCGGGACGAATGAACCGGGCGAGGTCGAGCTTGTCACGGCGGATCTGTTCGACGATCGCACGGGCCAGCTCGTAACTGCCATAATTGTTGTGGTGGGTGTTGTCGACGAACGCCTGCTTCGATCCTTCCACGCCCAATGACTCATAAAACGGCTTGCTCATCGCATTGAGATCAACAAGTGAAACGTTCATCTCAGCCGCGACCTGGCGGACCGCCACGGGATAGTCGCCCAGGTTGTTCACGACCTTGCCATCCGGCCCGAACGCTCGACGGCTGACCGGTGTCACCAGCACGGGCAAGCCACCATGCTTGCGAGTCTGTTCAACAACTTTTTTGAGCGAATCCTTGTACGTTGTTAGCGCCCCGACTCCCGGCCCTTTCTCTTTCTGATCATTGTGGCCGAACTGGATGAACAGATAATCACCCGGTTTGATCTGACTGAAAATCTTGTCGAACCGCCGGGCGCCGAGCGAGCTTTTCAGTGACTCGCCCGACTCGGCATGGTTGGCCACGGCCACTCGATCATCAAAGAAGCGCGGGAGCATCTGCCCCCAGCTATTCCAGGGCTCGTTCGGCTGGTCGGTCACCGTCGAGTCTCCTGCGAGGTAGACGGTGACGGCGGTCTCGATCCGCTCGATCTCCACGGCACAAACACACGGGCGAACATCATTGAATTCCAGCGTCAGCTTATCATCCCAGTGCAGATAGCCACGCTCGCGAGTTTTGAGCTTCACCTGACCGCCCGATCCGATCGCGCTCGTCCGGACATTCACCGTGAACGTGGGTCGGGCGAACTTCCCGGCCTCGGTCGTCAGGCCTTCCAGCATCAGCCGGCGCGACTCGGCCTTGACCGTCGTCGTCGAAGGTTCGAGCGAGTCGCCCAGCGTCAGCTTGACCCGATAATTCCCTTCGGGAACCGCGACCGAGAACGAAAAGGGGACAGAGCCGGTAAGGAAGTCGCCCGTCAACCGATCAGGGCCGCCACGGTCCACACCGACCACTTGCGAGCCCGGCTCCAGACCGAATCCCGCCTCCTTCGTATAAACCGACGATGGCGTGACCTTCACGAATCCGGGAGCCGCCGGACCAGTCCCGAAATCGAACCGATGTTCGACCTTCGGCGGGGCGTCATCCGCCGATCCAGCCGCCGTGCCAACCATGACCACCAGCGCCAGAAACGAAAACCATTGACATTTTCTCATCGCATCATCCTCCGGGGAGAGTGGTCCGAACAGCCAATCGATCGGCCCAGTCCTGTTTGATCCGGTTGACCTCGTCGCGCTCGGGACGCTTCTTGTACGCCGGATCGAGCGGATAGCAGCCCGAGACCAGCCCGTTCCGGGGGGCCGTGGTGCAGTCGCTGAAGGTCCGGCAGATCCGCTTGCGGGCCAGCGGACGACCAGCCAGGACATCGGCGGGAAGCTCGGGATAAGACAAGACCATCCGGCCCAGACCGACGAAGTCGACCCCACCGTCGCCGACCACCTTCTGGCCGACCAGGTGGAGCCAGTCTTGCAAATAAGAATATCCCGACCCGACGATCGCCAGTCCCGGATGACGTGCCTTGAGCCAGGCCGTCGCGTCGATCTGGCGAGCCACGCCCACCAGCGGGTCTTCCGGGAGCTGGTAGCCATCGGACGGCGGAAACGCGGCCGGTCGGATCACGTGCGGGTTGTAATAGGGGCTGCCGGCCGACGAGCAGACCAGGTTAATCCCGAGCGCTTCAAGGTTGCCGAGAAACTCCGAGACCTCAC
>JAJYCH010000232.1 GCA_021778575.1 Planctomycetota bacterium | reverse complement strand
GATGTCGAGTTCGAGCCTGCGCTACTCGCCGGAAGTCGTTGCCGCCCAGGGTGGCAAGGGGCCGGCTGGGGCGATCGTGGGGGTCTCCACTTATGGGCCAAGCCCGACGCATCCTCGAAATCCCGGCCTCTTTCACTATGGGATTCACCCGGTCGAGATGCTTTTCACGCTGATGGGGATCGGCTGCTGCAAAGTCACGTGCCTGAGCGAACCCGGGGCCGAGGTTGTCACCGGTCTCTGGTCAGATGGCCGAATCGCGTCGGTCCGGGGAATTCGCTCCGGGAAGCAGGATTATGGGTTCACGATCTTTGGTGAGAAGGGAGTGCAGACTCAGGGAGTGAGCACGAAATTCATCTATCGGGAACTGCTCAAGCAGATTGTCACGATGTTTGAGACGCGTCAGTTGCCAATCGACCTGCGCGAGACTCTTGAGATCGTTGCGTTTATCGAAGCCGCCCGCCAGAGCGCCGAGGCAGGCGGTTTGCCGGTTGCCATCAAGGTTTGATCACTTACCAGAATCAGTGACTCGACCGATGAACAGAATTGAACCCGACCGGTGATCTCGGATCAAGAATAGAAAAGGATGATCCGCCCGGAAGTTGACGACCGGTTTTTGAGGGACCATCACGGCTGTCCGACCCATGATGATAGCCGTTGCCGCGGCCGCCTCGGAGCCCTCTTCGTTCACGTCGATAAATGCCTTGTGGATCACGTTCGAGAGATGAAGATGACGGCTCGTGGTGATTCCGGAAAAGTCGGCCTGGGGGCCGAAGGCCCGTGACATCCCGAGTTCTTTCAGGGTTGTTCCCAGCTCGAAACTCTGTTCCATCTGGAAGCGAGGCAAAGTCAGATTGACCTGGCGACTCGCTTCCAGCCGGCTGAGCCAGTCTTCGAGCTTCCTGGCCGTGAGGGTCGATTCGAGGGGCCCGAGCCCATCCATCGCTTTCGGAAGCAGGATCGACATCGAGATGGCTCCGCCCGAGTAAGGCAGGTCGAGAATCTGGAGATGATCCGACTCGACATCGAGATAGGAGAATTGTCCAAGTTTGTTCATTAGTGGGACGGTGACCTTGCCCGTCGAGCCAAGAAAGTCCTGGTCGGTCGTCGCGGATTTGGCGAACGGCTTCATCCAGGCTGCCTTGAAGTAGATCGCGTTCGTCAAGATCAGGTCCGTTTCGCGCTGGATGGTGCCAGGGGCGAGCAGATTCTTGATTTTCTCATGAGTGCGTTGCTCGACCCAGTCATTGATGGTGCGTCGAGCGGCGTCGGGATTGGCCAGAAAATCGAGGGGATGGAGCGTGGCTTTGTAGAGGGATGAGGATCGCTCAAGGAAGTCGGCGCGATAGTCCAGCCCGGATTGTCCCCAGAGCGCATTCGCAGTATCGAGTTGATAGGGTTTCTTCGGGTCGCCACCGAGAGTCTGATCGATCAGGCCAGCGAACCCCGCTTCGAGAGCGGCGCGATCGGTCGGGAAATGAAGTGTTGCCGCCATCTCCGAGGCGGTCTCGCCGTTCGCTCCCGAGTATGTCAGCGCCAGCGCCGTCGAGACCGAATAGGGTGAGAAAAAGACGTTCCCGGAGCGGGCTCGTGCTTTGCCATAAAGATCAAGAGCGAACTGATTGTTCCCTCGGATGACATCGTTCACAGAGGCTCCCTGGGGTCCCGCCCCGGTCGCGACGACTATCCACGGAATCAAGATCAAGAATCGAAACATGGCTGACTCCCTTGAACTCTTTGAGCCTGACAGATCCGGCTGAAAAGAGAAACGGTTCAGCAATTGTTTTCTTGGATAATCAAGGATCGAGTGGTTAAGAACGCTCCTCCCAATCCCAAGCATCAGAAATTGGGTTACGGACGGTCGAGACCGGGCGCGGCCAGAAAATGGACGATCTCTCGACCGGTCTCGATGTCGTAAACCCGGACCGAACCATCGAATCCGCCGACGGCGAGCCGCTTTGACTCGGAATCGATGGCCACCGAATAGGCCCAGTCTCCGGATTCTCCGAAGGTCTTCAGGAGATTCGACGTCTTCAGGTCGTGCTGGCGAACCTTCCCGTCAGCCGATGCACTGAACACAAAACCTCTGGAGAGAACGACGTCGAGAATCTCGTCGCCGAACCCTTCGATCGTTTTCGAGGAGAGTTCTTTCTTGAAGCGATCTTCGAGCAGTGCCGCTGTGCCATCCTCGGCCGCGATAACCTTGGGATCCCAGACATGCAATTTTCGGTCCACTCCCGCAGACACGACCTTGTTCGACTCACAATCGAACCCGACGGTCAAAACGGGCTCGTTATGGAGAATGTACGTCGTCTGAAGCTTACCGGTTCGCACCTCGAAGACTTTCACGAGCTTGTCGCTCGAAGACGCCGCGATACTGACGCCCTCGCGATCAAAGGCAATCCCCGTGACCCAGTCGGCAAATTGCTTCAGTTGTAAGAGTTCCTTCCCCGAGGCAAGGTCGTAGGTTCTGACCGTTCGGTCGGCCCCCGCTGTCGCCAGCATCGACCCGTCGGGACTGAAAGCAACTCCTAAAAGTAGATCGGATGCAGTCGCCAGGATTCGCGGGGGCGTCTGTCCATCCGGGACAATCAGCGCCAGCTCGCCCGACTCGCCCGGCTTGCCGCCAGCGACCGCGAGTAAATCTGCCTTCGGACTATAGGCTAGCGCCTGAGTCCGCTGAGCCATTCCAGCAAGTCGTCGAAGGAGTTTTCCACTCGACGGGTCCCAGACGGTCACCTCGTGATAGCCGCCGACCGCAAGTTCTTCTCCGGATTGGTTGAACGCGATCGTCGCGATCGGGACCGGTGTCCGATAAATAACCGGCGCCGCCGGTCGGTTCGATCGGGCGACCATTCCGGCAAGATCCGCCGTCGGTTCGATACCCTGTCCCTTCGCTCCCTGCTCGATCCAGCGTCGGAGGGTCGTGATCTCTCGTTCGGAGAGTGGGTCGGAATTCTTCGGCATCCGTCCGGTGGGTTCCGCTTGCACGATGAGTTCGAGAAAAAGACTGTCGTCGGGTTTGCCAGGCTCGATATTCTTGCCGGCATCCGAATCGGCCATCATCCGAGCATAGGAGTCGACACGATAGTTCGCGAAAGCCTTCTTGGGACCGTGGCAAGCCACGCAATGTTCGACCACGATGGGTGCGACCTGGGTCTTGAAATCGACCAGACCATCGTCTGCGTTGCCCAGCGCAGCCGGAGTCAAAACGGCAATGAACACAGGCAACAGGAACTTAACCATTTTTCGCATTCTCGTTCGAATCAATGTTGAAAAATAAATTCTTTTGAGTTGAGAATCGCCCAGAGGACATCTTCGAGACCTCTATTCCGGTCGCCGGCCGCGTCGATATAACCGAGCGACCTGGTCAACTCGGAATTGGTCGGCGGGCGACAGAGAGCGGCCAGATAACACTCCTCGATGATCTCCCGGTTTGATTTCCCGTCGCGAACCAGCCTGTTCAGCCGGTTGTCACGGTCCGAGAGGCGTTTCTGGATCGCCGGCCCATTAAGTAGCTGGAGTGCCTGGGCCAGCGAGGGCTCGGAGCCCCGTTCGCACTGACAGGCGGTTTCGCGCTTGGGCTGCCCGAACGCTTCGAGAAATTCCATCCGAGGAAGAGTGGGCATCTGGGTTGCCCTGGTCCCTTTGGGGACACCACGGAATGACTCCTGGATCTCGGTCACTCGCCCGATCGCATCGAATAACGGCTCGGCGGCGATCAGTCGAACCTGCGCGGAGGCGAAGTATCGGGCTTCATTCGGATCGGACGATTTTGCCGCGACACTCCGTTGATAGGTTCGACTATTCAGAATCAGCCGAAGCGTTCGCTTACGGTCGCAACCGTTTTTCACGAAATCATCCGCCAGGTAATCCAGTAGCGCGGCGTTGGAGGGAGGGTTCGTCGAGTGGAAGTCGTCCACCGGATCGACAATTCCGCGACCAAGCAAGTGAGCCCAGATTCGGTTGACCGCAACACGGGCCAGGAACGGGTTCTCGGGGCTCGTCAGCCAGTCAGCGAATGCTTTTCGAGCGTCCTGATCGGATGGAGCATCACCCACCAGCGGTAGCCAGGGCTTCATCTGCTGATGAGTCCGGGGCTGAATCGTGGTGCCGGTCGAGGCCACTTTGATCATCATCGGTCCGTCGGGATCACGCTTGCCTCGCCGTTTCTTGGCTGCCTTCGGTTCCCCTTCGACGGGTGGAGCAGGAATCAGGTCGCGCGTGACCCGATCAAATACGGCCGCGATCCCATAATAATTGTCCTGAGTCCAGCGATCGAATGGGTGGTTGTGACACTTGGCACAGCCGATCCGGACTCCCATGAAAAGTTGAACCGTCGACTCGGTCACGCTGTTGGTATCAGCCGCCGCGCGATAATAATTGGCCGAAGGTTTATCATAGGTATTCCCTTCGGACGTGAGAAGATCATGCACGAAGCGGTCAAACGGTTGGTTGGCGCGGACCGATTCAACAATCCAGTCATAATAACGTCGAGCCCCTTCCTCGGTCAGCGATTCTTTCGTGACCCGGAGTAAATCCGCCTGACGCTGACCCCAGTAAGCGGCATACTCCGCTCGATCGAGAAGCTTATCGATCAGTCGGGATCGTTTATCGGGCGAGGAATCGGCGAGGAATGATTGGGTCTCGTCAATTTCCGGCAAAAGCCCCGTCACGTCGAGCGAGACCCGTCGGAGAAACTCGGAATCCGAGCATGTCTCCGAGGGAAGTAACCCGAGGAGCTTGAGCTGGCCGTGGACCAGATCGTCGACTCGATTATTGCGTGGAGGATTCAACCAGACGAACCCAGCGACCGGCTTCACGAACGTGAAGGTTCGCGCGACAACCTCATGCAGATATCGGATGCTGACGGCGAACTCGCCCCGATCTTTCGCGACAATCCGGCCGTCCGGGCCGACCGTCGCCACACTTTCGTCCGACGACGTATAAGAGCTGATCTCGGTCACGTCCCGAGTGGAACCGTCGGCATAATGTGCGAGAACGAGAAGCTGTTGGGAACTGTTCGGCTCGCGGAGGATTCGACCCGAATCCGGATAAACCTCGACTTTGACGAGTGCGGGAGCCTTGTCGAGATCGGTCCCGCAACCTTCGCCAATCCAGTCGCGAAGCAGCCGAAAGGCCGGGTCGGTCTCATGGAGCCGGGTTCCGCCGCCGTGAGCGATCCGACCGGTTCCCTTGCGAAGCATCAAGCTCGCCTCGGGTTCGATCGGGTTCGTCCGACGACTCCAGCTTGCACGAGTCAGGACCCGAAGGTCGGCCACCGGGTCGTAACCCATCATCGAAAGCGAGAATCCCCCCTTCCCGCTCGGCGATCCGTGACAGCCTCCGGAGTTGCAACCCGCCTTGGTCAACCCGGCGAGCGCCTCGTTCCGAAAGGAGACTGGCTCTAGGCGATCGAAATGGTCGACGACCACCTCGATCGTGGCGGTCTGACCTTCGGCCAGAACGACCACCGTTGTGACGCCGTTGCCCGCCGGTTGAATCAAATGGCCGGCGGATACGGCGACCCTGGGATCGCCCGAAGTGAAGCGAGCGGTTCGAGTGAGGTCGCGGGTCGAGCCATCGTCTGCGAATCCGGTCACGATCGGGTGAATTTCGCGACGTGGCGAGTCGAAGACGACTCGCGCGGGATAGACCTCGATCCGTGCCAGATCCTCGGCCTTCGACAATCCGGTAAAGGATGTCACGACGATCACCCAGACGATGGCGATCAATCTTGGACAGATCATGTCGGTCCCTCCGGTTCAGAAAAGCTCGGGAATCGACTTCCCCTTGGCGGCGATGTTGATCGGTCGATTATCCGGAGTATGAAGTGGGTTGGTCCGATCGAGTCCCAGCTTGTCGAAGACGGAAGCGGCGTAATCCTCGATGGTGTAGGCCATCTCGCTGATGATGTATCCGCCGTCCTTATCGGTCTCGCCGACGACCTGTCCCCCGGGAACTCCCGCGCCGGCGAAGGCGAAGGAGAAACTGCTGGTCCAGTGATCGCGTCCCTGTCGTTCGTTGATCTTGGGAGTCCGACCGAACTCGGTGACGAAACAGACCAGCGTCTCGGCAAGCAGGCCGCGTTCATCCATGTCGGAAATCAAGGCGGAGAATGCCTGATCGGTACTGCCCATCATCGGCCAGGTACCAATTCCATACCGACCCGCGCCGGGACCGCCGTTCTTGATCGCCGTTGATTCTTTTGAATAAATAAAGTCGTGATGATCCCAGTTCATGTTCGAGCCGCCGGGAGTCTTGTCGGTCATCGGCTCGCGGACGTCAACCGTCACGACCTTCACCCCGGCTTCAATCAATTTTCGGCTCAAGAGATAACACTGTCCGCGGTGCCCGCGGCCATAACGGTCGCGGGTGGCGTCGGATTCGGTCGTCAGATCGAACGCCCGACGCGTGAGCGGGTTGGAAAGCATGTCCTGCGCCTGGCCGACGAACGACGACATGGCCTCGACCTGGCGGCTTGGATTCGAACCCAGCGTCGCCAGCCCCAGGTCGAGCTGACTGAGCAAATCGGCCCGATCGCGAAACCGTCGAGCATCGATCCCGCCGATCAGGTCGAGATTCGAAACCCGCCAGTCGGGGCTGGAGAGGTCTTTGCCTCCCGTCTTGAACGCCGAAAAACCCGACGGCAAGAATCCGGACTTTGATTCAGCCGCTTGTTCACTATTGCCGGGTATCAAGATATAAGGAGGAAGATACCGACAGGACGAACCCGATCGGAGTGCCAGGATACTGCCCAGGTCGGGCATATCCACCGGTCCCCCCGGCGCTTCGCCCGAGAAAATATAGCGCGAGCCCTTCGGGTGACTGTTCCCGATCCCCGGCGTCGGCTGATGCATGCAGCGCACGATCGTCAGCTTGTCGGCAATCTTGGCCGTCTTGCTCAGAAGTTCAGTGAAGCGGATTCCCGGAACGACGGTATCAATCGTTGCGAATGGGCTCCGGTGCTCGGCGACCGCCTCCGGCTTGGGGTCGAACGTGTCCATCTGCGAGACCCCGCCCTGCTCGAAGATCACGAGCACATTCTTGGCTTTGGGGGGTCGAATTCCGGGACGATCGACACCTCGAACCTGACCCGATAGCAGAGTGGAACCCAGGCCAATCAAGCCGAGCTGGAGGAAACTTCTTCGAGGGAGAGAACCGTGTCCATGTCCGATCATGGGGGAATCTCCGAGGGTGCGGCAGGATTGCGGGCGGGGTCGTCCAGCAAGAAAGCAGGGAGGGAGGTCCGGCCGGGTGTGCCGACCCATTTACTCTAACCGCTGAAGATTCTCTTGCCAAGGACGAGACTTCGGGAAGGACGGATAACC
>JAJYCH010000231.1 GCA_021778575.1 Planctomycetota bacterium | reverse complement strand
AGACCCACCGGACCGGCGAGCCGGTCGAGTCTCTGCAATCGGTTATCACCGGGGCGGATGTTCAGCGACTTCAGAAAGCGGTCCGCCAGGTGAAGGTGGATGACTCGATCGCCGAGTATCTCCTCGACATCGTCAAGGAAACGCGGAAGAAGGATGGCGAGCTGAACGTCGGCGTCAGCACCCGAGGTGCGTTGACGCTCTATCGCGCCGCGCAGGGCCTGGCCTTCGTCTCCGGTCACGACTATGTGAGCCCTGACGATATCAAGAACCTCGCCGTCCCGGTCCTCTCGCACCGGGTCGTCGGTAAGTCGTTCCTTCAGGCCGGCGAATTCGGCGCGGCCGAGGCGATCATTCGCGATATCGTCGATCGGCTCCGCGTCCCCACTTGAGCAGCGTCCCGGCCCATCTTCCGAACGAAAGGACCGCCGCTCATGCCCGAGGGTCGATCACGGTACCGGCGGTTCACGCGATGGCTGATCGGTAGCCTCTGGCCCAACCAGCGAATGCGCTGGACCCGGGAAGGCGTGGTCTACGCCGGCGTCTGGATCGCGCTACTCTGGGTCGGTTTGCAACAACAGATCAACCTGATCCTGTTGATCGCCGGTCTGGCCGCCGGTCCGATGGTCGGCTCGATCTTCGTCAGCGCGGGAATGCTCCGGCGGCTCCGGATTAGTCGTCGGGTGCCGTCCTACGTTTTCTCGGGCGAGCCGCTGACGATCGATTACGCGCTGGAGAACGACCGGCACTGGATGGCCGCGCTCGCCTTGATCCTCACCGATGAGATGACGACGGAAGATCGGCTCGTCACAGGGGTCTCGGGGCTGGCCCCAGCCGTCTTCTTCCCACGGGTTCCCGGTCGATCGAAGGCCCGAGTTCGCTGGCAAGGCGTTGCCCCCAGACGCGGCAAGTATCGGTTCAAAACCCTGGAGCTGGCGACTCGATCCCCCTTCGGCTTGCTCGAACGGCGGGTGGTGATCAGCAAACCGGCGTCGCTGACGGTCTATCCGGCGATCGGCCAGTTGAGCCGGCGCTGGCAACATATCCACCGCGAGGCAAGCGAGACCCGCCGAGGAACCCGGCACGACCTTTCGACCCAGCAACAGGAATACCACGGCCTTCGCGATTATCGACCTGGCGACAGCCCGCGCTGGATTCACTGGCGGACCTCGGCGCGACTCGGCCAGCCGATGGTCAAGGAATTCGAGCAACAGCACGAGCAAGACCTGGCGATCCTGCTCGATCCCTGGCTCGCCCGGACGAAAGTCGCCGCCGAGCAGCGTGAAATGCTGGAACTGGCGATCAAATTCGTTGCCACGATCTGCTTCGAGACCTGCCGCCATCCGGGCCGACGGGTCTTGCTGGGCTGGACCGGCGCGTCACCGGGCGTTCGCCAGGGACCTGCCTCGGTGAAACTGCTCCATGAGATGCTCGAACAACTCGCGACCATCCGACCGTCGTCGGAAGGTTCACTCTCGTCGTTACTCGAGGTCATCCCGCCGTCGACGCTCCGCGAGTCGTTTCTGATCGTGGTCACGACCCGGCCGATCAACCTGATCGAAGAGGCAGAGAAGTCGTCACGGATTTCCGGTCCGGCGCTCCGAGGCCTGATGGGACGGGTCACGCTCCTGGACGCCTCGAAAGGGGATCTGACCGACCTGATCAAGTTCGAGAAGAACGGCGGACCCAGGACGGTTCGACGCGAACTGGGTCAACCGACTGACGAGCCGTCCGAGAGCCTGAATCCACGGGTTAATCAAGAGACAGCGCCCGTCGGGGCGGGGCCGGGAGCGAACCTTTCCACGAACGGTCGAAAGGGTTCACCATGAAATTCTCGATGATCTATCGAGCCAGCTTCTACCTGATGTTGACCTTCGCGACATTGGTGCTGAGCATCGACGCGACGACCGATAATCGCTACGCGATGCTCTACCCGATCGCCGTGGGCGCCGCCGGTTTCATCGCGTTTCTGACGGTCGACCGCAACTCTCGCTTCGCTCTGTCGCGCTCGAATGCCAACCTTCTGGCCGCTCTGACCTGGATTCCGGCGTTTTTCGAGTGGTATCTCGATGAAAACCTGTTGCTTCTGGCCACGGCTCACTGGCTCGTTTATCTGCAACTGGTAAAGATCTTCTTACCCAAGACGGTGGAAGACGACTGGTTCTTGTTTCTCCTGGGTCTGGTCCAGGTTCTGGTCGGCGGCGTGATGAGTCAGAGCGACAAGGTCGGAATCGCGCTTTTCGGCTGGGCCTTGCTCTCCCTTTGGGTCCTGACCCTGTTCTCGCTTCATCGCGATTCGCTCCGGATGAAGGCCGTGCCGATGAGTTCGACGCAAACCGGGAGCGTCGACCGGGGCGATCCCTATCCGGGGCTCGTCGATTTCCCCTTCGTTTTCTTCTCGATCCGGGTGGCGGCGACGATCCTGGCCCTGGGCGGACTGATCTTCCTGGCAATGCCCCGTCGGCCATCAATGGGTAATTCACAAAGCACGGGGACGATCGGCAAGCACCTGACCGGATTCGACGACGAGATCCGGCTCGGTGAACTCGGCGAGATTCTTGAAAACGATAGCCCGGTCATGAGCGTCGAGTTGTTTGATCGATCGGGTAATCGGATGGCTCTGGACGAGAATTTTGAATATCGCTGGCGAGGAGTGACCCTCGATCGCTATGAGCGCTGGCACTGGTATCGACCGAAGTACCGGTCCAACCACATCGGGCTCAGCAGCGCGGATCACTGGCGAAACAGTCGGATGATCCGCCAGTTGATCAAGCTTGAGCCGAATGATAGCCCGGTCCTTTTCGGTCTGCGTCCGATCCTCGATGCCGACGCCAACGACAAGCACTATCAACCACAACTGAATGAACTGGACGGTTCGCTATT
The DNA here is from genome assembly GCA_021778575.1 of Planctomycetota bacterium. Taxonomy (GTDB): domain Bacteria; phylum Planctomycetota; class Planctomycetia; order Isosphaerales; family Isosphaeraceae; genus Tundrisphaera. The sequence goes on along the minus strand of JAJYCH010000231.1, from coordinate 4,454 downwards.
TCGCGAGGACACCCGCGCGGTGACGCTCGATTATCGAGTCGATTCGTCCGCCGGCGAGGATATGATTCAGTCCGGCGAGTTGTACCCGGATGACCTTTACTTCGCCAATCTGATGTCGATCCCCGACGATCTGAAGATTCCGCTCCGTCGGATCGCCCTGGAGCAAGTGAAGGAGATCCCCGAGGATGAACCGAAGGCGAGAGCCGCCGCGATCGAGCGATTTCTCCGCGATTCGGGTGAGTTTTCCTACTCGCTCCAGATGGATCTTCGCGATCCGAATCTCGATCCGGTCCTCGACTTTCTGATGAATCGGAAGGCCGGGCATTGCGAGTACTTCGCCAGCTCGTTGGCGTTGCTACTCCGTTCGATCGACATCCCGACCCGCGTCGTCAACGGTTTCAAAGGGGGCGACTACAATGGAGTCGCGGGGATCACCACGGTTCGTCAGAAACACGCTCATAGCTGGGTCGAGGCACTGGTCGGCCGGACCGATGGAGCCGGGAACGACTCCCGGCCGCTCTGGATGGTCCTCGATCCAACCCCGTCCGACCAGCGGAATCAGTCGATCGCTCAGGTGGGGGGATTCGGTAACCATTTCTATCAGATCACCGACCTGATCCGTTATATCTGGATCTTCTATATCGTCGGCTTCAATTCCGAGCGTCAAAACCGATTTCTGTATGGGCCGATCCGCGAACTGATCAAGGAAGCCCGGCGCGGATTCTTGATGATTTTTGACACGCTTCGCGCGTGGCTCCATTTCCCGAGCATGGAGAGCTTCTTCAGCCTCCGAGGCTTCGTCGTCAGTTTCGTCGCGCTCTTGCTCCTGGCTGGACTCGCTCGGCTCGGCGTCTGGCTGGTTCAGCGTCTGATCCGTAAGTTTGGTCGGTCGGAACGTGACGATTCGGCGGGAATGGTGGGAATTCTGTTTTATCGTCGACTGGTCGGCCTGCTCGCGGAGTTGGGTCTCGAACGACCGCCCGCCGAGACCCCTCGCGAATTCGCGCGAAGAGCCGCCATTTTCCTCTCGGGCCGAGGGTTGGGAACCGAAGCCATCGCCGATGTTCCGCCCCTGGTGGTCGACGCCTTCTACCAGATCCGCTTTGGTGAGCACACGATCCGCGATGACGACTTTGAGCACGTCAATGCCCGGCTCGACGCACTCGAACTCCACCTTCGTTCCCCCAGGTCGTGAGCCTTGAGTGGGAACTGACCCCGATCACCATCACGGTGTTCTGAGCAAAGTCCCCCGGGTCAGTGGCGAGTCGATCATTGCCACCTGGTCACGGTTGGCCCTCCAGAGTGTCTCGGCCGCGTCCGTCGTTCCGTAAATCCGACGGGCAACTTCTACCAGAGTCTCACCCGCCTGGACGACGGTGAACGGTCCCCGAGGGGACGTCGCGACGGACTTTGGCGGTTCCGTGGAAACGGAGGGACGCGGTGTCGCCGAACCCTGGGTGTCCGGCCGCTTCTCGACTCGTGCCGTTGAAGTCGGGGGAGTCACCGGCTCGGCCGGTTTTCGGACTTCAGCGGCGCGGACCACTGGCTTTTCGGTTGCGGAAACCTTGGCAGGTCGGGAAGACGAAACGTCAGGCGTGGTCGGGGACTTCGGCTGGCGGATCAGATCGTTGACGATCACCTGCTTGTTGGGGAGGGGCGGCGAAGCCTTCGGGGGCGGTTGGCGGTCGTGGAGCAAAACGGCGAAAACACCGACGATCAGCACACTCAACGCTGAGGCTGGCCCCGCGTGCTCGTTCATGCATCAAGGCTCCAAGATCCTGGTGTGGCTGCTCGAACAATGAGTCGTATCGAAGTCATCGTCCGGAATTGACGGGAACTTGAGCCCAAGAACCTCATCAGCGCCGATTTCGATTCTTTGGACCGGCTGGGTCCAGTCGCAACGCAAAACGGCTTGTCGGCGAGATTCTGTCCCGCCGACAAGCCGCGATCGGAAAGTTTGGTCACGTCCGACTCCAGCGGAAGCCTCGGTTATCGAGGCGGGAGACCGCCGGTCGAACCAGTCGTCTGGTTGGAGTTGTTTGGGACAGGCGACGGTTCGCTCTGAGCCTTCGGAAGCGTGCTTCCCGGTGGCTGGCCCAGGTTCTTGTAGGTACCCAGGCGGGGACTTCCGTTCCCGTAGGTCCCACCAATAATCGCCGGTTGTTCATCCGGCCGACCGATCGGACCGGCCGTTGCCGACGAGATTCCCACGGAACGGCTCACTTGCTCCGCCGCCACGATCAATTGACGTCCGCGATCGGCGAGTGTGACCACGGTTGGTGGCCCTCCACTGGCCGGCGAGGCTTGATCGGCCAGACTCCGGAGCAGGGTCGAACCTTGTTCCTTCATCAACGCCGCATGGTTGCGGAGTTGTTCGATCGCCGGATTACCCGAAGCCGACGGGGCCATCTGGCGAATGTGGTCGGCTTCAAGAACATCCTTGACCGCATGGTTGATCAGCCCCACCTGAGCGATTTCCGAGGGACCAGCCGGTTCAAGAGTCGCCAGAGTGGCAATATAAAGGTTCGCAGCGGCATGGAACTGACTCACGGAGGGGTTTCCTCCCAAACCCCTGGTATCGGCCGCCGCTTGACCGAGGAGAGTCTGACTCTCGACCATCAGTTTTTTGGCCTGCATCCGGAGCCGCTTGACGTCGTCGATGTCGTTTGTGCCGGCCGAGGCCGGTCCGGCGATGGCGCGGAGACTCGACCCTTCGATCGCCATACCCACCGCATGCTCGACCATGATCGCCAGGTCGCGACCACCCATGTAGGGGTTCTGGACCGGGTTTTGCTGAGCATTGATCCGAGCGGCATCGCCAGTCGCCGAGGGAACGGCGGGCGACTCGATCACGACTCGCTCATTGACCGACCGCGGACGCCCCGGCAAACCGACTGCGTCCTGAGCCTGGACGCAGTGGTTCTGGGTCAGAGCCAGGACCGCGACCAGCGCGGTGCCGCGCGAAACCAACCAAATCCTGCGAATTGACATGAGAGTCCTCCCGAGTTCTGGGGTTCGATCAGGCCGAACGGAAGGGTTCGTCGGACATGATCGGTTGTAAGGATATTTACAACAATTTGCATGCCAAACCGCTTTCATTTGCAGGACTTCCCGCGCCGTTTGTCGGCCCCGCCTGGTGTTCGAGTCGGCTCGCTCCATCTGCGAAATGCGTTCGAGATCGGGTTGGGTACTGTCGAACCGATTGGAACGCGGAGCGTAGAAGGCTCAGGCTTGAATTTTCGGTAACGAATTTGCCTGTCTAGATTTCCGATCGATTTCGAAGCCGGTATTCGTCGATCTTGTGGGCGACGGGGCTTTGGATTATGATCAATCGGTGTGGCCGGGCCTCGCCCACCCAGACCGAAAACGACTTCGAACCACGGGATCCCAATTCTATGTCCCGATCCGTATTGCGTCCTCTCGCGGCGTTCGGAGTCCTGGGAATCGTGGCACTGGTGATCGGCGCCCAGGCGCCAGCGCCGGTCCCCACCGCTCAGGATGAGAAAACGGCCAAGAAAGTGGTTTCTCTGCTTGAGAACAACCACATGGCCAAGCCGACCATCGACGATGAAACGGCCAAGAAGTGGTGCAAGACCTTCCTCAAGGATCTTGACCCGCTCAAGTACAACTTTCTTCAATCCGATGTCGACGAATTCCTCCCCCTGGCAACCACACTCGACGACAAGATCCACGAAGGGAATATCGAGTTCTCCAAGCTGGTCTTCGACCGCTTTTTGAAGCGGGCTGACGAGCGTCTGGCGATGGTCGTCGAACTGCTCAAGCAGAAGCCCGACTTCACGCTCGATGAGTCGCTGGTCGACGACCCCGACAAGCTCGAATATCCCAAGAACGACGACGAAGCTCGTGAGCGGATGCGCAAGCGGATCAAGCTGGAATTGCTTCAGGCGAAGGTGGTTGACGGGGATAAAGAAGAAGAGACGATCAAGAAGATCGGTATCAAGTATCGCGACCGGAACCGGATGTTCCACCAGTTCAATAACTCCGACCTGCTTGAGTTCTACCTGAGCGCTCTGAGCCGGACGTTCGACCCGCACACGACCTACATGAGCAAGGATTCGCTGGAAGACCTGATCCAGCAGTCGCTCCAGCTCTCGCTGACCGGAATCGGGGCCTCGCTCCAATCCGAGGACGGTTTCGCCGTCGTCAAGGAACTGATTCCTGGCGGTCCGGCCGACAAGGACGGACGGATTCAGCCCGAAGACAAGATTCTCGGCATCGAGCTCGAAGATGGCAAGGAGATCGACTTCGTCGAGCAGCGGCTCCGCGACGTCGTTCGCCATATCCGGGGCGACGCGGGGACTCACGTCCGACTGATCATCCAGCCGGCCGAGACCAAGGATCGCAAGATCTACGACCTGGTCCGCCAGAAGGTCGAATTGAGCGAAGCCCACGCCAAGGGGCAGATTCTCGAATCCAAGGTTGATGGAAAGTCG
>JAJYCH010000230.1 GCA_021778575.1 Planctomycetota bacterium | reverse complement strand
CTACCCGCTTCCCCCCTCCCCCTACCCCACTCCCCCCTTCCCGCTACCCGCTACCCGCTACCCGCTACCCGCTACCCGCTACCCGCTTCGGATGATTTAATAGGTGTTGGAGATTTTCCGTTCGGGTCGGGATGGAGGGGGATCGATGACCTGGATTCGCGTGTTCTTGGTTTTGATCCTGAATGGACTGGTCTTCTCGACCTTCCCGGCTTTCGCGGGCGACGACCCGGCGGCTATCGAGTTCTTCGAGGCCAAGGTCCGCCCACTGCTGGTCAACCGTTGCCAGTCGTGCCACGGAGGCGAGAAGTCGAAGGGGGGCCTTCGGCTCGAATCGAAGGCCGAGGCGCTGACCGGTGGTCTGACCGGTCCGGCGATCGTACCGGGAAAGCCGGGCGAGAGTCTGCTGGTCGAGGCGATCAACTACGGCGAAGACCTCCAGATGCCGCCGAAGTCGAAGCTCCCCGCCGACGAGATCGCTACTTTGACCCGATGGGTCGAGCAAGGGGCCCCCTGGCCCGTGGGAGCCGGTTCGTCGGGCGGAGCCAAGGTCAAGCCATTCGATTTGAAGGAACGTTCCCGGCACTGGAGCTTGCAAGCCGTCAAGAATCCGACCGTCCCGGCGGTGAATGACCCGGCCTGGCCGATCAACGCCGTCGACCACTTCCTGCTCGCCAAGCTCGAATCGAAAGGGTTGAAGCCCAACGGAGAGGCCGACCGGCAAACCTTGATCCGTCGGTTGACCTTCGACCTGATCGGGCTTCCGCCGAAGCCGGCCGAGGTCGACGCCTTCGTGGCCGACACCGCGCCCGACGCTTACGAGAAGCTGGTCGAACGCTTGCTCGACTCGCCGCATTACGGCGAGCGCTGGGCGAGACACTGGCTCGATCTGGTCCGATACGCCGAAACGTCGGGACATGAGTTTGATTATGAGATCCCCGCAGCGTTTCGCTATCGCGATTACGTGATCAGAGCGTTCAACGCCGATCTCCCCTACAACCAGTTCGTGGTCGAGCACCTGGCCGGCGACCTGTTGCCCGAGCCCCGTCGCGATCCCTCGACCGGCACGAATGAGTCGGTTCTCGGCACCGGGTTCTTCCGGCTCCACGAAGGGGTCCACTCGCCGGTCGACCTCCGCGAGGACGGCGCGGCGAAGATCGATAACCAGATCGACGTGATGTCGAAGACATTTCTCGGTCTGACCGTCGCCTGTGCCCGGTGCCATGACCACAAGTTCGACGCCATCACGACCAAGGATTACTACGCTCTGAACGGGATTCTCGCCAGCTCGCGCCACAGCCTGGCCTTCCTCGATTCTCCCGAGACATTTGGCCCAAAGCTGGCGGAACTCGAAGCGATCCGACGCCAGATCGCGAGCCGTTACCAGGGACCAAAGATCGCCGCGAAACCAAACGAAGCCGGTTCGCCGGATATCGTCTTCGAGGATTTCAACGGACCAAGCTACGCCAACTGGTTCGTCAACGGCCCGGCATTTGGCCAGGGGCCAACGCAGGCGAATACCTGGCGCGTGAAGGGAGACACCGTCGAGGCTCTCGAACCGGGCGTCGCGCACAGTGGAGCGATCTCGGACCGGCTCCGAGGTGTTCTCCGGTCGAAGACGTTTACTCTCACCAAGCCCTATCTTCATTACCTGGCGAGCGGGAAGGGTGGGCGGATCAACCTGGTCATCGACGGGTTCGAGAAGATCCGTTCTCCAATCTACGGCGACCTCGTGCACAACATCGATCACCAGACGTTCCACTGGAACACGATGGACGTGGCCCAGTGGGTCGGCCACACCGCTTATATCGAGATCGACGACGGCGCGACGGTCGACTTCGCCGGTGGCTCGGGCGTCATTCGCGATGGCGGTGGTTATATTGCCGTCGATGAGATCCGGTTCGCCGACGGCCCCGCGCCCAATCTCCCGCCGAGGACGGCTCCGACGTCGATCGGTCCCGACGAAACGGTCAAGGAATTGCAACCTCTGATCGCGAAATATCGGGCGATCGAGGCGACACTACCGGAACCGACTCTTGGTCAAGCGCTGACTGACGGCACCGGCCTCGACGCGAAGGTCCACCTTCGCGGAAGTCCCAAGACACTCGGCGAGGTGGCCCCCCGGCGGTTCCTTGAAGTCTTCGCCGACGGTTCGACATCGATCCCACCTGATGGAAGCGGACGGCTCGAACTGGCCCGGCGGATCGTCGAGCCGACGAACCCTCTGACGTCCCGCGTTCTGGTCAATCGGCTCTGGCACCATCATTTTGGCCGGGGGATTGTCGCCAGCCTCGACGACTTCGGGGCGATGGGCCGCGAGCCGACCCATCCCGAACTGCTCGACTATCTGGCCACGCGATTTATCGAGTCGGGCTGGTCAATCAAGGCGATGCATCGGTTGATCGTCAACTCGCGGGCCTACCGGATGTCGAGCCAGCTTGCACCCGAGGCCGATCGGATCGACCCCTCGAACGAACTCTGGCACCGCCGCGATGTCCGACGACTCGAAGCCGAAGCGATCCGCGACGCGATCCTCGCGGTTTCCGGACGCCTGGATGACAAGATGTACGGGCCGAGCGTCGCGCCGCATTTGACCTCGTTCATGGAAGGCCGGGGCCGTCCCGGTCACTCCGGCCCGCTCGACGGTGACGGCCGCCGCAGTCTTTACATCAACGTTCGGAGAAATTTCCTCACGCCGATGCTCCTGGCGTTCGACTACCCCACGCCCGCCTCATCAATGGGCCGGCGTAATGTCTCCAACGTGCCGGCGCAAGCATTGACCTTGATGAATGACCCGTTCCTGATCCAGCAAGCCAAATTCTGGTCCGCGCGAATCCGGAAGGAAACCAAGGTTTCGGCTGCCGAATCGATCGAGACGATGTACCGCGAGGCCTTCGGCCGGAAGCCGACCGACGACGAACGAACTGCGGCCCTTGGCTTTATCGAAGAACAGGCCAAAGCCTACGGCAAGCCCGATGACCTCCGAGCCTGGGCGGATCTGGCTCATGTGCTGTTCAACGTCAAAGAGTTTGTGGCGGTTCCGTGATGAAGTTTTGTATGGAACAAACCTGGAGCGGCAGAGCGTCAAAAATCGTAGGGTAGGGCTTGCCCTGCCGTTCCGGGAGCGGCGATCAAAACATCGGCAGGGCAAGCCCTACCCTACATTCTCAAATGCTCACTGGGAACCAAGAATAAGGCAGAACAAGTGAGGATGAGACGACTCTCGGCGAATTTCAACGTTTCTCTGTCGGAGAATCTCATGCGTTTACTGATAATGATTGGCTTGATCTCGATCTGTTCGACCCTCCGGGCAAGCGACGATCCGAAGCCACTCACACCGAAGGAGCGTTACGAAGCGCTCTTGAACGATTACGAAACCGAATACGCCGCCTGGCAGAAAGCGAACCCCAACGTTGCCTATGACGATCCTCGTTGGATTGCCCGGTATGAGTCGTTGCCGACGCACGCGCTGGGGCCTCGGTTGCTGCGATTCGCCGAGGCGAACCTGGGTGACCCGATCGCCGTGGACGCGTTGTTGAAGATCATCGCGATCAATCCCTCGGTCCGACAGAAGGGAGTCTATCCGGACTATCTGAAGGCTCGTGATATTTTGATCCGCGACTATCTGCTCGATCCCAGGGTGATCAAGGCGCTCCTGGCGAGGCCGACGCCGATCGCTCTGGGAATGGAGCCTTATTATCGCGGCTTGATGGCCCAGTCCACCGATCATGAAGTTCAGGGTCGCGCGCGGATGAGCCTGGTCCGTGCGCTCGAATCGCGGTCTCAAATTGCCGCGCTCCCGTTTTTTGAGATGCCTGAAGAACGTCCCGAACGTCAGGTTGCCACGGCTTACCTCAACTCGCGGCTCGACCCAGAATATGTAAGATACATCAAGGAAACCGATCAAGTCGCCATTGCCGATGAGATCGAGACCGTACTCGAAACGGTCGCCCGTGATTTCGGCGACGTTCCGTTGCTGTCAGCCGAGGTCCAGGCGAAGAAGCAAGACAAGCGCAGTCTGGCCGACTACGCCAGGGAAAAGTTGAATGCGATCCGGACGCTCAACGTCGGCCAGGTGGCTCCCGAGATCGAAGGAAAGGGGATCGATGGCCAGCCGTTGAAGCTGAGCGACTTCCGTGGCAAGGTCGTGATGCTGGTCTTCTGGGGAACCTGGTGCGGTCCGTGCATGCGAATGGTCGAGCACGAGAAGGCGATGATTGAGCACTTCAAGGGCAAGCCGTTCGCCCTGGTGGGCGTCAACGCCGAGATCGATGCCGCGAAGTCGAAGCCGATCATCCAGGAAAAAGGAATCACCTGGCCCTCGTTCGTTGATGGCGACCCAAGCCGAGGGCCGATCGCCCGCCGCTGGACCGTCCGAGGCTGGCCGACGATCTATATTCTCGATGAAAAAGGGGTGATCCGGTTCAAGAACCTGCCCCATCACATCCCGAGACTGCTCGACGAGAAGGTCGATGAACTGCTCAAGGAAATGGGACGGTAAGAAGTCGTCGGTGAGGCTCGTTTCACTCGACTCACCCTATATTTTTACGTCAGGAAACGCTCATGCACTGCCGACGATTCATCAACGCTCCAATCAGCCGACGCGACATGCTGGCGCGCTGTGCCAATGGGTTTGGCGCGGTGGCGCTGGCGGCCTTGCTGGGGGAGAAGAGCTATGCCGGGGAAGACGTCTCGTCGAATCGCGACTCCGACCCGATGGCTCCGAAACCTTCGCATTTTCCGGCGAAGGCCAAAAATGTCATTTTCCTGTTCATGGATGGCGGCCCTTCACAGGTTGATACGTTTGACCCCAAGCCTCGGCTCGATCGCGAGCATGGCCAGGCGATCAAGGCCAAGGTTCAGCCGACCCAGTTCAACAACGTGGGCAAGGTCCTGAAAAGCCCCTGGAAATTCCAGAATCGTGGCGAGAGCGGCATCCCGGTCAGCGACCTTTTCCCTAACGTCGGCGCACACGTCGATGAGATGGCGATCGTCCGGTCGATGGTCTCGAATTTCTCGGAGCATACGGCGGCAAATTACTTCATGCATACCGGCAACGGTCTGCAAGGCCGGCCCAGCCAAGGGGCCTGGGTGACTTATGGCCTGGGGAGCGAGTGTCGCAACCTTCCCGGCTTTGTCGTTCTCAACGGTGGTTTGATCCCGCCGGGCGGGGTCGATTGCTTCGGTTCGGGGTTCCTGCCGGCGAGTTTTCAAGGGTCGATCTTCAAGGCCGAAGGGGCTCCCGTCGCCAATATCAAGCCGACCGAGTTGGCGCCCGATGCGCAATCGCGGAAGCTCGCCCTGATGCGTCGGCTCGACAGGGACGTGCTCGAACGTGTCGGCCATCACGACTCGCTCGAAGCGTCGATCTCGAATTATGAACTCGCGTTCAAGATGCAGACGTCGGTTCCCGGTCTAATGGATCTGGCGGGGGAATCGGCGACGACGAAGACGATGTACGGGCTCGATGATGAGTACGCCGCGACCCGGATTTTTGCTCGCGAGTGCCTCGTGGCTCGGCGGTTGATCGAGCGGGGCGTTCGGTTTGTCGAACTGCTCTGTCCCAATATCGGCCATGATCGCTGGGACCAGCACGGCAACCTCAAGGCCGGGCACGAGCTGAACGCGAAGGCGGTCGACAAACCGATCGCCGGGCTCCTCGCTGACCTCAAGGGGCGCGGATTGCTTGATGAGACCCTGGTGATCTGGGGCGGAGAGTTCGGCCGGACGCCGATGGCCCAGGGGTCGGACGGACGTGACCACAACCCGTTCGGTTTCACGATGTGGTTGGCGGGCGGCGGGATCAAGGGGGGGACGATCTACGGAGCCACGGATGATTATGGCTATCACGCGATCGAGAACAAGGTCGAGGTGCACGACCTTCACGCCACGATGCTGCACTTGTTGGGAATGGACCACAAGAAGCTCACCTATCGGTTCAGCGGGCGTGACATGCGGCTGACCGACGTGCATGGCGATGTGGTGACGGCGATCCTCAAATGAGGGGCTGATCGATGACGTGGAACTGGATGGATGAGCAGAAAAACGATGTCTAGGATTGTTGATGAAACTTGGTTCGCTTCGCCATCACTCGCCGGATGGCCTCGTCGAGGGTGGCGAAGTCGAGCGGTTTGATCAGGTGCTCGACGAATCCGGCGTCCTCGCTCCGACGGACATCGTCATCCATTCCGTAGCCGGAGAGCGCGATGGCGGCACCTGGTTGGAGCCCGGATTCCTTGAGCTTGCGGATCAGGTCGATCCCGGTGCCATCGGGAAGTCCCAGGTCGCTGACCAGAAGGTCGAACTGACCCCGTTGAGCGGCCTTGATCGCTTCGGCGACTCCGTCGGCCGCGGTGACCTGGTGCCCTTTACGGCTGAGCAGTCGAGCCATGACCCGGAGAGTGTCGGCATTGTCCTCGACGAGGAGAATCCGGAGCGCTGAGGTTGTTGTTCGGGTGTGCCGGGAGAAGACCGTCGAAGGTTCGAGCGGGTCAGGCGCGACGGCCATGATCAATTCGGGCAACTCAAGCGTGAACAGTGCTCCCTGGTTCTTGCCGGGACTTGTCACCGTGAGCCGTCCGCCATGGGCTTCGGCCAGGCTCCGGCTGATCGCCAGCCCGAGCCCCAGGCCGCCGAATTGCTGGGTGATCGACGTTCCGCCTTGCTCGAAGGCGTCAAAGATCCGGGGAAGTACCTGCGGCTCGATCCCGACCCCGGTATCGGCGACCTCGATTTGCAGGCCGCTGTCGGATTCCGGGGTCCTGATGGCGATGAAACCACCGCGAGGCGTGAACTTGACGGCGTTCTTGATCAGGTTCCAGATGACCTGTTGGAGTCGGGCCGCGTCGGCTTGCACGTGGTGCCGCGTGGCTTTTAGTTCGAGTTCGATCAGGAGTCCGGCCGATTCGATCCCTCCCCGGCAGATCTCCAGGGCCTCGACGATCAACTGGTGAGCATCGACGACTTCGTGCTTGAGCTGAAGTTTCCCCTGGATGATCCGGTTGAGATCGAGAAGGTCGTCGATCAGGCGGGCTTCGAGTTCGACGTTGCGCCGGGTCATTTCGAGGACCGAGCGGACGTGCTCAGGCGTGCTCGGCTCGTCGAGCATCGCGGAGACTTCGGCCAGGACGGGAGTCAACGGCGTCCGGAGTTCGTGGCTGAGAACGGCGAGGAATCGGTCCTTGGCCCGGTTGGCGGCTTCGGCTTCCTCGCGGGCCTGATGCGCCTCGCGATAGAGCCGGGCATTGTCGACGGCGAGCGCGGCGCGGCGTGCCAGATCCTCGACCAGTGGGAGATCAGCCCGGGAATAGCGTCGGCCCGATTCGGCCATCGCGAACGTGATGACGCCC
>JAJYCH010000229.1 GCA_021778575.1 Planctomycetota bacterium | reverse complement strand
TCGAATACAAGGTCGAGCCGGTCGCGAAGCCCAAACCAGGCTATCGTTACCGGGCGAAGTTCAGCCAGGACGGGCGGATTCGTAAGAAGGGGGAGAAGGCCGTCCTGATGAAAAAGGACAAGATCCTCGAATACGACGCCACCTTTGAAGACCCGACCGAACGGGTCTATCTGACCAACAGCGTCGGATTGAAAGGGCTTCCCCCCGGCGAATACGAGTACGAGATCATTCTCCGCGACGAACTGGTTGAGGGAGCCTCGGCGAGCCAGACGGTTGCGTTCACGATCGTCCCGGTGGCCAAGGTCGATCCCCCCAAGGACAAGGAGCCGGACGGACCCGAAGGTTCGACCGGCTCCCGGACCAATCCCAGATCAACGATTCGCAAGCGAGCCTCTCAGAAAATCGACTCAAGGTGATTTCGTCGTCGGGACGACCGGAGCCTTGGGAGCCTCGGCCGGACTGGCGGTCATGGCCTTGTCCTCCAGCGGCCCGACATCGTTATAGTCGGTATCGAGCGAGACCCCTTTGGGCTCGAACTTCTCGATGAAAGCGTCCATCTGCTGGCCGATATAGAGCGGAAACTGCCGATCCTCGGGCAACGAGTAGACAACCTGCAAGACCCGCGTGTCCACTCGCTCGGAATTGTCGCCGGTCAGGCTTTTCTTGGGGATGATGTACGGCTCGATCTTGTAAAGCGTCAGCGGAAAGCTGACACCCGGTCGGCCTCGGAGTCGGGCCATCGCTTTCGCCTTGGCATCGAACAGGGGGACGTCGTTCTCGTCGATGTCAACTCGGACGTGCAGACGGTTGCTATCGCCGATCAGGATCAACGGCTCCTTGTAGATGACTCCGGCGAACTGACCAGGGCGGACGTTCACCTGAAGAATTTCGCCGTCGCTGAGGGCTCGAACGACCAGCCGTTCGAGCTGGATCTTCGTGCTCTGAACCTGACTGTCGGCCATCGCGATGGCGGCCCGGGCCACTTCCTTGTCGGCTTCCCAGGTAATCTTGATCCGGTTCAAGTCGGCGAGCGCCTTGGCCAGGTTGGCCTTGGCGGCCTGAAAGGCGAAGCGGTCCTTGTCGTAATCGCTGGCTGTTCCCATCTGACGGGTGAAGAGTCGCTCGGTCCGACCGGCGGCGGCCTCCATGTCGTTCATCCTGGCCCGAGCCTCGTCGACGGAAGCCTCGGCGGTGGCGATATCGCCCACTTCCGGAGCCGCCTCCAGCCGCCGGGATTGCGCGATCTCCGAGGCCAGGCTTGCCTCGCGAACCGCCAGTTCGGCTCGAATATCACGGTCGTCGATCTTGAAGAGAGGGTCCCCCTTCTTGACCCGGTCCTTGACCTTCACATAAACTTCCCAGACGACGCCGGGAATCGATGAACCGACCGGAATATTCTCGAGCCGGGCCTCGACCACACCGGCCCCGGCAATCGTCTTGAGGAACTTCGGTCGGAGCGGCGGCGACGTTCTCGGCTCGGCCGGCCTCGGCACTTCGCGAGCCTTCACGACCGTGAAGACCGCGAAGCCAAATCCCGCAACCGCCACCAGGGGTAAGAGCAGCTTTCTGAACATCGGCGGGACCTCCATTCGACCCATTCAAAGAATCAATAATCAATAAATTTGCAAATCAAGCGGCGACCTGGGTCCGATCCTCGACCTGGATCATCCGGCCGTCGTCCATGTGGGCGATCCGATCGCCGAAGTGAAAGACCCGGTTGTCGTGAGTGACCACGACGACCGCGCGGTCCGGTTTCACCGCCGACTCGCGGAGCAACTCCATCACCGAGAGACCGGTCTCGTGATCGAGCGCGGCGGTTGGCTCGTCGCAGACCAGAAGACTGGGCTGGTGAACCAGAGCCCGAGAGATCGCCACCCGCTGCTGCTGCCCGCCCGAGAGCTGGCTGGGCAGATTCTCGGTCTTCTTGCCCATTCCCAGCGAGTCCAGAACTTCCTTCGCCCGCCGAACCGCCTTGGCTTTCGACCAGCCGGCGATGACCAGCGGGATCGCCGCGTTCTCGGCCGCCGTCAGCGCGGGAAGCAGGTTGTACTGCTGGAACACAAAGCCGATATGCCGGGCGCGGAACCGGGTCTTGGCCCGGTCGCTCATCGCCGAGACCTCGCTGCCAAAAATCCGGACCGAGCCGGAGTCGGCATTGAGAATCCCGGCGATCACGGACAACAACGTCGTCTTGCCGCAGCCCGATGGCCCGACGATCAAGCTCATCTGCCCGGCGTAGACATCCCAGTCAACATCCTGCAAGGCCATGACCCGGCGCTCGCCCGAGCCGAAATGCTTGGCGACCCGACGGATCTCGACGGCGACTTGCGGAGTCGGCCCCGCCAGGCCCGATCGGGGCAGACTCGAATTCTGCGGCGAAGAATGCGGCTCAAGCATCGCGTCACTTCCTTCGTCGTGGAGGGAGTCGAGAGGGAGAAAACCGATCAGCCGAGACCGACCGATCAACCCCGGAAGACTACTGCGGGCTCCAGGACCATCACCTTCCGGACACTCAACAAGCTTGCCAGGATGCAGATCATCACGACCGCCACGCCGGTGATCGGCAAGAGCTGCCAGGGCGTGTAAAACGCCAGTTCTCCCCCCTTGGTCCGGACGCCAAAGAACGCGGCCAGACCGACTCCGATCCCGTAGCCGAGCAACCCGACGACGGTGGCCTGGAGCAAGATCATCCCAACGATCTTGCCGTTGGTCGCGCCCATGGCCTTCAAGGCCCCGAACTGCTTGAGGTTCTCAAGCGTGAAGTTATAAAAGGTTTGACCGGCGATCGCCGTCCCGACCAGGAAGCCGAGGAACGCCGTGATCCCGAAATTGATCGGAATCCCGGTATACTTCATGTAATAATCAATGGTTTTCCAGGTGAAGTCTTCACTCGAAAGCGCCAGCAGACCGGTCTGACGATTGACCTCGCGGGCCACATCCTTGTAGAGGGCAACTTTCTCGGCGCTGGTCAGCCCCTTCGGTTCCTCGACCTTGGCCAGGATGTACGACAAAACCTTGCGCTCCTGGGCGACATAACTCTTGGCCCGGGAATAGGTCGTGTAAATGACCGGGTTCGACTGGAAGGTCCGCGACGCTTCGCAGACGCCGACGATGATCGCCCGATGGTCGTTCATCTCGATCTCCTTGCCGACGAAGTAGCGAATGTCTTCCTTGTTCTCATAACCGGGCTTCTTGGGGTCGGGAAGCTGATAGTACTGCGGCGGGAGGCCCGGAAAGAGCTTGCCGAGCCGGGTCTGATCGACGAACACGGCATCGGGCTTGCGCAGGTCTTCAAGCCGACCGACCAGGATTCGCTCGTCGGGAGGTCCGCCGACCATTGATGAGTCGTCGAGACCGAGCAGGATTACCGACTCGATCACTTTCTCCGGCTTGCCGTGAATATTGTTGACCTTGGCTCGTCCCGTCCCCTTGTAGAACGGCACGGCCCAGAGAATCCCCTCGACCCCTCGGACCCGGTAGAGGTTGTTCTCGATCATTGGCTTGTTGTCATCAACCTGGAGGACGTTGGGGTCCATCACCCAGAGGTCGGCCCCGGTCGTGTCGGTAATCTGCGAGGCCGTCCGGAGCATCAGACCGCAAAAGATCGACCCTTGCTGGGTGATCAACAGCGCGGCGAAGGTCAGCCCCATCACGATTCCAAAGAACTTGGCCCGGTCGCCGGTCAGCATCTGCAAGGCGATCCAGCTCATCCCATCAACTCCTTTTGAGACAGTGCCTTGTGAACAGACTCCGACAAGTCGAACGGCAGTTCATGCCCGAGCGCGGCCAGGGTAAACCGCGTGATGTGATCGGTCAGATATTCCAGGTCTAGCCGGGCGAACGCGTCGGGTCCGATCAACCGCATGGAGATCGATGGAGCCAACTTGTAGTGCAGGCACTGGCCGACCACGCTGAACGCCAGCGCCTGAATCCGCCGCTCGTCCGCTTCGGGACAGAGCCGCCGCAAGATCCGGCAAAGTCGTTCAAACCGGGGCCTGATCGCCTCGCGAACCAGGGTTTCCGACGCCCGGGTCGGGTTGACCATCTCGCGGAGCATCAAGACCTGCTGCCAGGTCGCCCGCTCCAGAGCGACCACGTGTTCGAGAAACTTACTGATATGATCGCGCAAGGCCGATTCCGGCGTCTCATCCGCTTCCGGCTCGACCAGCAGCGTCATGTCGCAACGATGAGCGTGGACAACCGCTTGCTCGTACAGGTTTTCCTTGTCGCCGAAGTGGTAATTCACCGCCGCCAGATTCATTCCGGCGCGGTCGCAGATGGCACGAATCGTGGCGCCGTCAAATCCCTTCGATGCGAACTCCTCGCCCGCCGCTTCCAGCAACCGGAGTTTCGTGGGATCGTGCGACACCCCGATTCTCCCCCTGAATCAACCGTTTCAAACAGACGTTTGAAACGAGTGTAGGGAATGAGATCGAATCGTCAAGAGAGGTTGTTCTGAATTCTGTATGGAAGGGGTCGAAGTATCGCTCACTTGCCGGATCGGACGTCGCGATCGAGCTTCTCCAGATCACCGAGGTGAGTCGTGGCGATCTCGATTCGTCGGGCGGGGTCGGGTTTGTCGCGAAGGGCGGCCAGGTAGGCGCGGAACTTGGGAAGTCGGGCGGGGTCTTTCAGCAGCTTGTTGACGAGCATCCAGCTCTCGGCGTAGGCAACTTGCTGGGTCTTCTCTTCATTCAGGAGCTTATCGTCGGCCAGAAGCCTGGCGATCGGAATCCACTTCACACCTTGCTTGCGGCCCAGTTCGAGTCCGAGGAGTCGTCGCCGGTTCGTGGAGCCGATCACCCCTTTTTTCCGGGGTGCCCAGGTCTCGCCGATCGTGGCCAACCCTTCGGCGATGCAAAGCGGGACGTCGGACTTGAGGTCGAGCAGGCCCGTGTTATAGGTAAGCTGGTGCATGGTCTCATGGACCAGGACGAACGTGTTTTCCTGCTCGGCCACCGGGGCTTTCGGGTTCGCGCCGGTCCCTCGGAAGTCGAACATCACCAGTCGGTTCTCTTCGAGGTCGTAGTGACCACCGATCGCGTCATCGACGAAGCCGCCTTCGAACATCGCGTAAGCCTTCGGCCCCTGAAGCGTCACCACGACCAGCTTCGCCTTTGGAGCACTCAGCTCGAACCCTTTATCGCTGAAATACTTGCGATAATCCTTGAAGACCGAATCGCAGACCGATAGCGCCTCGTCGCGAAACCGCTTCGGAGCATCACCGATGGCCAGGTAATGGTCTGATTCCGACTCGTCGAAGCCTTCCATCCCCGCCTGTTTCCCTTTGGCGCGGATGCCATCAAGTTCGGGATGATCAGGCGGGCTAGCTCCCAACACCGCGACGGCGAGGGAACCGAGGAGCCAGGAACGCCGGGTCGTTAAAACCTGAACCGAGGACATAGGAATTTTCCTTATTCGGACACTTCCCGATCGAGTTCAAACAGCGACGGCATCCGACCTTGCAACTCTGTCTGGGACCGCGACCAGTCGCGCTCGACGAGCAAGAAGAGCGCTTCCTCGACCAGGTTGGCGACCGACGGGTATTCGCCCGACGTGACTTTCTGGAGCACGACCTTCTCGATTTCGGGATCGAGGGGAATTTCCATCGGTCGGGTGTTCCCGGAAGAGGATTCGATTGGCTTCCTGGACGATGAGGGTCCAACAATTATTCATGGTAACAGCGTGGCCGTGAACTCGCGAGTGGTCGATTGACGATCACCGGTGACTGGCTTTAAACTTTGATCGGATCAAAGGTTCGGCCGGATCATGAGGTCTCAGGCGATGGCGATGGATTCCACCGATGCTCGACCGCGCTACTGGTTGGGGCTCGACCTGGGCGGGACGAACATCAAGGCGGGGGTGGTCGATCCGAACGGGAAACCGCTCGCCCTTGTCAACGAGCCGACCCAGCCGGAACTCGGGCCGGAGGTTGGCCTGAAGACCCTCGCTCGTGCCGCCGATCGCGCGGTCGAAGCCAGCGGCCTGGACTGGTGGGCGATCGAGGCGATCGGGCTCGGCGCGGCGGGAACTCTCGATCCGGCGGCCGGACGGATCATCGACGCCAGTAACCTGAGACTCTGGAACGGGTTCGCGCTCGCTCCCCGGCTGGCCGAACGGCTTGATCGGCCGACTTTTCTGCTCAATGACGCCAATGCGGCGGCCTTCGGCGAATATTGGGCCGGGGTGGGACGAACCACTCAGAGTCTGGTCCTGTTCACGATCGGCACGGGCATCGGTTGTGGAATCGTGGAGTCGGGACGGATCATCGAGGGGCGTCACGGACTCGGCGGCGAATGCGGCCACATGACGATCCAGATGGACGGGGGCCGACTCTGCTCATGCGGCCGGACCGGGCACCTCGAAGCGTATGCCTCGGTGTCGGCACTGGTCGCCCGAGCCGTGGAGGGGTTGGAGCGCGAGCCCGAATCACTGCTCGGACCGAGCCGGCGAGCAGGCACGTTGACCGGCCACGAGATCAGCCGCTGCGCCCGGTTGGGCGACCCGCTGGCCGATCGGTTGATCCGCGAGACGGCCCGCTATCTTGCCGTGGGTGCTTCGGTGGTGATGCATACGGTTGACCCCGACCTCGTGCTGTTCGGCGGCGGAATGAGCGCGGCGGGCCTCGAATTTCTCGAAATGATTCGCCACGAGATCAAGACGCTGGTCTTTCCGACCTCCTGGCAAAATACCCGGATCGAGTTCGCCGGGCTCGGCGGCGACGCGGGAGTCATCGGCGCGGCCGGCTGGGCGATGAAGCGAATTCAGGAAGCTTGACCGGGGATCGCGCCCGAGCGGAGAAATGGTATGATGGCGCAGATCGAGCGACCGTGACGCGATTCCGGCCGACCACCCACTGAAGCCATCCGCTTTTTGAGCCGCCGACGTTCTCCTCCTCACACTACCGTTGGGACGCACATGGCCTTCGATCCCAAGTTTATCCGCAACTTCTCGATCATCGCCCACATTGACCACGGCAAGAGCACGCTCGCCGACCAGCTCTTGCTCCAGTCCGGAGCGATCACCCAGCGCGAGTTTCGCGAGCAGCTCCTCGACGATATGGACCTCGAGCGCGAACGTGGGATCACGATCAAGGCCCGGGCCGTCGCGATCAACTACAAGTATGAAGGTCAGAACTACGAACTCAACCTGATCGATACGCCGGGCCACGTCGACTTTCATTACGAGGTCTCGCGAAGCCTGGCCGCTTGCGAAGGAGCGATCCTCCTGGTCGACGCGACCCAGGGAGTCCAGGCGCAGACCGTTGCCAACGCCTACGCCGCGATCAACGCCGATCTGACCATTGTCCCGGCACTGAACAAGATCGACATGCAGGCCGCCCGCCCCGA
>JAJYCH010000228.1 GCA_021778575.1 Planctomycetota bacterium | reverse complement strand
CCGCGCTCTTGGCCTGATTCATGCTTCCCGTGCTTGAAGGTCGATCGCTTCCGGATGTTCGCCGTCTTTCCGGTAGCTTGCCGGCGGAAGTCCTCCGGGCCTGGCTCGCGCCCGAGGTCCCCGACGGCTGGCGATTTGCGATCCGGGCGGCGTTCCGGGATTGGAAACCAGGTTCTGCCGAGATCGAGGCCCTCGGCCGGGCCTTCGATACCCCCGGGGAGTTTCCCGAGGTCGCCGTGTCCCTCCGGCTGATGGAGGTCTGCCCAACGCTGATGGGCCGGTATCTCCGAAGACTCGCTGAAGCCTTCCCCGCCGAATCCCGGGCCGTGATCGGGTGGCTACGCGATCGGATCGAGCGATCGCTTCGGTTCGAGGTCCGCGACCCGGACTTGAAAGGCGAAACCGACCACGAGGCGATCAGACGCGTCACCAACCTCGACGTCGAGTTCCTCAAGACATTGAACCGGGCCGGTATCGCTTCAGTACTCGGCCTGACGATCGAAGGCAAACTCGATCAGAGGGCCAACCTCGACCTCGCCGTCACGCAGTATGTTGCCTGCCGCCTCCTCTTGGCCCTGGACATCCTCGCCTCGCTCGAAGCCGGCAACTTTATGCACTGGAAGGGGGACCGCCTTTGTACCGCTTGACGCTCTGAAGCTTACGGATTCGTTGCGGCAACGATTGGTCGATTTCGCGAGCGACGACCATCATGTCCGCGACCCCCAACTCCGATCGATCGCTCGTGCGATCTGGTCGGGGCCGCCCGGCGAAGGTGGCTTGACCGGCGACCTCTGGGTCGAGTCGGCTCCTCCCGCCCAGACGTCGGACCAGAACCTCGGCGACCTTGAGCGGCTAGGCCGGTTCAATTCAGAACTCGTCGAGCAGCTCGACCGGGCCGGGGCCGTTCCCAGGGCCAGGCCGCTCTATACGCACCAGCTCAGGGCGATCGATGAGGCGCGGGTCGAGCCCGGGAGCGATCGACCCGCCCTGGTCGTGACCGCGCCGACCGGCGCGGGCAAGACGGAGAGCTTCCTTCTCCCCGTGCTCGACGACCTGGCCTCGAACCCCAGGTCGTCCGACCATCGAGGGGTCCGCTCGCTGATCCTCTACCCGATGAACGCCTTGGTCAACGACCAAGTCGACCGGCTACACTCGTGGCTCAAGGGGCAAGACCGGCTGACTCTGTTCAACTTCACCTCCGAAACTCCCGAGGACCACAAGACGGCGAATAAGAACGACACGCCGAAGTATGACCGGAGCAGGATGAGGACTCGCCAGGAGGCCCGGGGCCTGGAAGACGCGTCGGGGCGGAAGGTCGCCGATGATCGGCCCCGTGGACCCCAGCCCGACATCCTGGTGACCAATTATTCGATGCTGGAGTACATGCTCTGTCGGCCGCAGGACGCGCCGTTCTTCGGCACCGACCTCCGGTCGATCGTCCTTGATGAGGCGCACCTTTATACCGGGACCTTGGCCGCCGAGATCACGCTCCTGCTTCGTCGGGTCCTCGATCGTTGCGGCCTCAAATCGACCGAGGTCCTCCACATGGCCACCTCGGCCACTCTGGGCAGCGGCGACCAAGACGTGTTGTGCGAGTTCGCCTCGAGGTTATTCACCAAGCCGCCCGCGATAGTCCGGGTCATCGAAGGGCTGAGGGCCGGGAACCCGTTCGACGAGCCGAGTCCCCCTCGGGTCGAGCCTATTGCCCGGGTCGTCGCCGAGCGGGGGTGGCTGACGAATCCAACCATGATCGCCGACCCCCAGGGTGGGTTCGCGCTGGCCGAGTCGACCGAAGATTGCCGAGCCCTGGCCGACGATCTCCGAAACGTGGTCGATGAGGCCGAAGTGACCAAGGCGTACGCCGCTTGCGAAAACCGGCCAGCCTTGCTCCTGCGCGGGGCCTTGCGGCACTCGCCGACCCTCCGGCGGATCGACGAGATTCTGTTCCGGGATCGGCATGTACGGCTCGAAAAGCTGGCCTCGGAGATCTGGGGCGATGCCGACGGTTATTCCTTGGAGGCAACCGTCAAACTCCTCCAGGCCGGCGCGGCGGCCCGGGAAGCGGTCGGGGGTTATCCGCTACTGCCGCATCGTCTCCACGTCCTCGTCAAGCCGACCGATGGCCTGGTGGCCTGCCTTGAACCCGGCTGCAACGCCGAGGTCGCCCGCAAACTCAACGGGCTCGGTCGGGTCATGGCCGGCCACGCCGATCGCTGCGATTCGTGCGGCTCGGCCACGATGACGATCCACCGTTGCGGCCACTGCGGGGCGTGGGGCCTCGCTGCGGTCGAGGGTGATCGAGATGGGATCTTCCGGCCCGTCCCATCCCGCCCCGGCAAGGAATCCGTTCTCCGATTCTCGACGGCCGCGATCGATGGCGTGCGATCCATCGGGGTGGACCCGGCAACCGGGCGAAGGATCGGATCGGGTCGGGTCAAATTCTGGACGGTCGAGGATTGCCCTGGCTGCGGTTCGAATTCGGCGAAGGAGTGGAGGTCGTTCTCCTCGGGATCGCCGCTGACCCTCTCAATCGTGGCCGAAACTTTGCTTGCCGGTTTACCCGAGTACCCCTCAACCTCCGCGTCGTCGAAGCCGGCTCGTGGGCGCAGACTGCTCGCCTTCAGCGACAGCCGAGCCGAGGCCGCCCGCCTCGGACCGAGGCTGACCACCCAGCACGAGACTCAACTCACCAGGGCGGCGATCGCCCGATTCGTCGAGAGCCGGGGCTCGGCCGCCGATGAGTCGCGGATCGCTGACCTCGAAGAAGACAGGGTGGCAAAGCAGGCCAGACTCGCCCGACCCAACATGACAGATTCGCAGAGGGAGGGGATCGAGCGCGATTTGGAACAGATCCAACGCGACATCGACGCGGCCAGATGGGGCGGGACAATCGCTGACTGGGCCGACTCGATCTCGAAGTACGCCGCCAGTCGGGCGATCCTCTGCGAGTTGATCGATTATGATCAGTCCGAATCCCACCAGTCCTCATCATGGTCGGCCGAAACCTGGGAGCGAAACGCCGGGTCCATCGCGAAGCGGTTGTCGGGATTGATCGGCCGGGAGTTGGCCAGGCCCGCGCGAGGGCAAATCACTCTGGAAACGGCGGGACTGATCGAGGTCGTCTACCCAGGACTCGACTGCCTCTCGATCGACGAAGGGTTCGTCGGGAAACTCTCGAAGGCCGACGCTCGGCCTCGGATTCGCGAAGCCTGGACCGACTTCCTGGCGGCGGTTTGCGACTCGATTCGCTCCGAAGGCGGTGTGACACTCGGCGCGAAGGGGGATGCGGAGTATCCGCAATCCGAGCTGATCGGCAAATGGTGTTCGGCCGACGCCGAAGGCTTCCACTTGTTCCGGCTAGTTGGTTCCACCTCAAAGCAGGTCCGCCGCGGGTTCGCCGCCTCGGTCCTGGCCGCGTCGGGCTTGCCGGCTCCCGAGGGCGAGGCCCTGGCACCGGAATTCCTCAGACTGGCTTTCGGCGCGATCCGGAACTCAGAATTGCCCTGGCTCCTGCGAGGGAACAAGCCCAACACCCAAGGTCAGGAATCCCCGGTGCTCCAGATCGATTTCGACAAACTTGGTCTGAGACGTCCCGTCTCTCCGTTCATCTGCAAGCGGACTGGGCACTTCTGGCCCCGATCAGTTCTCGGCTCTGCACCCGAAGCGGGATGCTGCAATCTCCAGGCGACCGATCACGACACGCTCGACCAAGATCCAAGGTTTGGCCGGGTTCGCCGCGAATTCAAGAACTCGGCGATCTTTGAACAAGCCCTCTGGGCCGAGGAGCACAGCGCCCAGCTCGACCCGACCGAGAACCGAAGGCTCCAGGATCTGTTCCGCTCGGGCGTCCGAAACGTCCTCAGCTCGACAACGACACTGGAACTCGGGATTGACATAGGCGGCCTTTCGGCGGTCCTTATGGGAAACGTCCCCCCAGGCAGGGCAAACTACCTCCAGAGGGCTGGTCGTGCAGGTCGAAGGGCCGACGGCTCGTCGATCGTCGTGACCTTCGCTAGGCCCCGACCCTATGACCGAGCGGTCTTCGGCGACCTCGGCGGCTACCTCCAGAGGCCCCTCCGGAGGCCCAACGTCCTGCTCGGCCGGGAACGACTTGGACTCCGCCACGCCCGGGCGTTTCTACTTGGGGCGTTCTTCCGGGAAGTCTATCCCGAGGGGCACCGGGTCGGCGCGATGAGAGCTTACGGCCTGATGGGCCGCTTCTGCGGCGTCGAATCGGTCGATTTCTGGGGAGCCAATCGGGTCAAGCCCGCGATTCAGACGTCGAGCCCGTTCGCCGTCCCGGTCAACCTGGACTGGATCGCAGCGGACTTGGCCGGGCTGTCCGGCGCTTTCCTGACCTTTCTGGACTGGGCCTCGACCGAAGCAGGGCGAGCGAAGCTGGCCGGCCCGCTCGGTTCGATCCTCGTGAACACCCCGGCTGCCGGGGCGCACGGCGCTTGGTCGAAGTTCCTCGGCGTTGTCCGAGATCGGTTCGAGCGGGCCATCAACGAGTGGCGGTCCGATCACGACTCAGTGCTCTCCGCCTGGAAGGAAATTCCCACGGAAGCCGACGCCGCCAACCGGGCCAAGGCCAACGCCCTTTGCCACCAGATCAACACTCTGGCCGATACCACGGTGATTGAGGTTCTGGCGGACCGCCAGGTCCTCCCTCGCTACGGCTTCCCGATCGGCGTGCTCAAGCTCCGGGTAACCGAAGTCAAACCCGACAAGTCGGGCCGAGATAGGGTCCGCGACGAGGACCAGTTCCGCCTTGAGCGCGGCGGCCTGCTCGCGCTCCGCGAGTACGCCCCCGGCTCGAAGCTCCTGGCCGGGGGTAAAGTGATCACTTCCAGGGGCCTGATGAAACACTGGACCGGAGCGAACCTTGACTCCGCCTTCGGCTTGAGGGGGGTCGGTTCGTCATGCCAGAATGGCCATTTCTCATATAGGATCGACTCAACAGACCCCTTTGACCGATGCCCGATCTGCGAAGCCGGTCCGGAGGGACCGGCCATCTATCTTCTATTGCCCCGCCACGGGTTCACCACGGCCGCCTGGGACCCGCCCCGCCGGGGGACGGATGTCGTAGGAGTTGGCACCGTCGATCGCGCCACGATCAGTTTTGCCCGAGGCGAGGCCGAAATCGAGTCTGCCCAGGATTTTGGCGGCGTCCCGGGATTGACCACTCGCTACCGCGATGACGGCGAGATCCTGGTGTACCATAAAGGGGAGAACAATCGCGGGTTCGCTATCTGCGTCAAGTGCGGATATGCCGAGTCCGAGCCCGAGATGAATCCGGGCCAGAATGCCGAAGGGAGAAATGGACTTCCACAAAGCTTCTTGAAACATTCAAAGCTCACCGACACTAATGACCGGTATGATTGCTTCAGACAAGGCGACCCCCCGCCACTTCGCCGACAGGTACTCGCTGCCAGGGAAACGACCGACATTCTCCTGATTGACCTCGATCAAATCCTGCCAATCCAGGCCGACCCCGACGACGTAGAGGCTATCGTCGAGACTCTAGCCCGGGCCATGCTGGCGTCGGCCGCGCGACTTCTAGATATCGACACCCGCGAACTCGGGTGCTTCTCACTTGGCCGGGCACTGGTGCTGTACGACAACGTCCCGGGCGGGGCCGGTCACGTCGGCGAACTCTTCGAGCGGCGCCTTGACCCAGATCGCGGGCGATCCTGGCTGGAAGAAATCACTCAAACTCTCCGAGGCGATCCCGAACATGACGCCCGGTGCGAGACCGCCTGCCTCGACTGCCTGCTTACCTTCGATGCCCAGGAGATGATGGCCCGGGGCCTGCTCCGTCGCCGACTTGCCCTCAAAGCCTGGAGTAGCATGCTCGGCGAGGGTATGATCTAGATGTCTGTTTCGTAAATCCCTAGCCAGTTTTCTTCGGCTTGCGATGATACGGCCTGGGGGGATACAGCTCACGCTCGAATCGCTGGGGCCGAGGGCTGAACCACGCTCGCCCCTGCCGCTCCTGGCGACGGGTCTGACTGAACGGAATCCCTCGTACCAAGGGCGTCCCCGTATACGTCCAGCGGTAGGGATGGGCATGATTCTTGTTGTAGTCCGCGACGAAAGCGAGGAGTCTTGCCTCGAAGTCATTCATCGAACTGAAATCAACTCGTTTCAATAACCGCCGTGCCAGCACTCTGAACCACAACTCGACCTGGTTCAGCCACGAGCCATGTGTCGGTGTGAAGTGGAACACGTGCTTGTGCGTCGGGTCTGTCAAGAAGGCACGACGCTGCTGACCGGTTCGCAGTTCCCCCTCGACGAAGGGGACTTTGCAGAGGTCGGCGATCAGACGACAGACATCCAGACTCCAATGTGTATTGAGGTTGTCCATCACCCAATCACACCCCTGGATCTCCGGAAACTGGTCCGCGACGTGACTCAGGTGCGCCGCGAAGTCCACGCTGGTCCGGGTCGGTCCCAGGTCGCCGATGACCTGTCCGGTGGCCACGACGAATGAAGTGATCATGGTGCGTGTGCCGTACCGGATGTAGTCGTTCTCACGCTTTTCGGGCTGGCCAGGCTGGGCCGGTTGCGTGGGATCGGGGCGACCCAAGGCTTGCATCCCCGTCTTCTCATCACAGCAAATCAGCAATCGACCCTCTTGGTGCATCGCAGGTGCCTTGACATACAGTTGACAAATCTCGCGGGCCTTGGCATCAAAGTCGGGGTCATGGCTGTTCAGCCAGTAGACACTCCGATGCGGCTTGAGATCGGCCTCGTCGAGCACCCTGAAGATCGTCGAGCGGCTCATGGCCTGGTCGTGGTGGGCTCGATTGATCAGGGCGGCGGCCAGGTCATCGAGTGCCCAGCGAGTCGCGACCTGTCCCTGTTCGGTGGTCGAACTGCTGGCCAGGGAGATGACATCAAGCCGTCGTGAGGGGGGGAAAGCTCCGCGGCCGACCCGACCGCGGAGCATCCTGAAGTCCGGCCAATCCGTGCTGGAGGTAACGTTTCCTCCAGCGTCCGGCGGTGTGTCGATTGCAGGCGAACTCGGCGGCAATTTCGAGGTTGGTCGGTTTGTCCTGGGCGGCGCTCCTGAGAATCAAGCGGCATCGAAAGACGAGGGCTTGAGGTGTGGAACCGGCCCGCACCAGGGCTTCGAGCCGAGCACGCTCGGGGTCGGATAGGTGGACATTCTCCGAGATAGGTCGTGGCATGACCGAGTTCCGTTGTGTGAAAGTCGAGTGGAGGGCTCCTGGCCCAGAGAGAAGTTGGAAATGATCGTCTAAAAAGAGCCCACCCTGGGGCAAAATGATCGTCTAAAAAGAGCCCACCCCAGACGGCTCCGTTAGGGTGAACGGTCCTACAGAGATCGATCACCCCCACGGAGGCCGAGGA
>JAJYCH010000227.1 GCA_021778575.1 Planctomycetota bacterium | reverse complement strand
CGTACCCCAACGGCACGGTCAGTCGAGCCGGGTAATGGACCACCCCTCGGTTCAGGAACGAAAAATAGACCTCGTCCTCGGCGCGGACCTGGGAGAGATCGAGCCCCCCAAGTTTTCGGGCCATGGCCAGGACGTTCTCGCCATGATGCTGGAGCGTCTTCAGATCGAGGTTCGCTGGCGTGTCCTCGGGCGAATGGTAGTAGTTCAACCCCCGGCTGAAGGCGTAGTTGAGGCCGTCCATTCCGGCCCGTTTGAAGACGCTGAGGTCGGTATCGTTGGGCATGATCCGATAAATATCCATGCTCATCGACGTCGCGACCGGGTGCGGCGTGGCCTCGGCGAACTGACGGATCAGCCAGCCGTTCTGGTCGCTGGTCTCGAACATGATCGACGGCCCGTGGTTGCCTCGGGCGTCGATGTTCAGGACCACGCCGACATCCTTCGCCCAGGGGTGCTCGGCGACGAAGCGCTTGGCCCCGTCGAGACCGACCTCCTCGCCATCGTCGAGCAAGACGATCACGTCGCGGTCGAGCGGTGGACCGGCCTTCAGGGCGCGGAGAGATTCGAGGATCACCGCGACTCCCGACGCATTGTCCCCCGCGCCTGGACCCCATTTGACCGAGTCGTAATGGGCACAAAGGAGGACGGCCTTGCGATCGGTCGGCCCCGCCCCCTTGAGCCGGGCCAGGATGTTCCGCTCGGGCTGGCTCGGGTCGGCCGGCGTTTGAATTTCGGCCTTGAGACCCAGCGACTTCAACGCATCAACAAGCGACTGGCGGACGCGGCCGATCGCCTCGGAGCCGGTCGGGTGCGGCTCCCGAGCGATCATGTCCACGTACTTGATCGCCCGGGCGGCCGAGAACACGGTGGGGTAGGCATCGGCCGGTTCAACCTCGGGTGGATTCTGGACGATCACCGAGTACGAGGCCACGGCCACGCCGACCGTCAGGGCCAGCCAGGCGGGCCAGGATCGTTCCTTCACGTCGGGACCCCTCAAAGGGCATCGGCCAGGCGGAGCCGATCAGGCATGGAGCAGTTCCGGCAGAACCTTGCCACCATCGACCAGCCGGACGGGGCGGCCGTCGGGCGTATCGAACTGGTAGTTGGGATCGATCCCGAGCGCGGTGTAAACCGTCGCGGCGAGGTCGGCCGGAGTGATCGGCCGGTCGATCGGCGAATCACCCTTGGAGTCGGTCTTGCCGATGACCGCTCCCTTGGGGATGCCGGCTCCCGCCATGAGCGCCGAGTTCGCCCGACCGTGGTGGTCGCGACCGCCGTTGGCGTTGATCTTGGGAGTCCGGCCGAACTCGCCCATCGCGATGACCAGGGTCTCGTTCAGCAGCCCGAGTCGCTTCAGGTCTTCGAGCAAGGTCGAAAGCCCGGTGTCGAGCGGCGGGGCCAACGTGTCCTTGATCGACGGGAAGTTCTGGGCGTGGGTGTCCCACTGAAGCTGCGCGGGGCCTCGGTTATTGATCGTGACGAACGAGACACCCGCCTGGATCAGCCGCCGCGCCATCAGGCAGGACTGGCCGAAGGTGTTCCGGCCGTAAGCCTGACGCATCTCCGGGGTTTCGTCGCCGATCCGGAACGCTTCCTGGGCCTTCGAGGACGTGAGCAGGTCATAGGCCCGGTCGGCGAACTGGTCGCGGCTGGTGACGAGCGTGGTGGCCGCGACGTCGCGAGCGAAGCCGTCGAGCCGCTTGACCATCCCTCGGCGACGGTTCAGCCGTTCGAGGGTCACCTCGTCGGGCGGGGTCAGGTTCTGGACCCGGAACCCTTCGGCGTTGGCATCGCCGCCGACGGCAAAGGGGTCATAAGCCGGGGTCAGGTAGCCGCTCGAAGCGAAGATCGGCGCGTCGGGCATCGCCACGTAGGGCGGCAAGGCCCCCCGGGTATTTTCGAGGGTTTTCGAGATCACGCTGCCGAAGCTGGGATAAACGAGTGCCGGGCTGGGCCGGTATCCGGTCAAGAGATGGTGCGCGGCTCGGTCGTGATCGGCCTCGGGCGAAGTGACCGAGCGGATCAGCGTCACCTGATCCATCATCTTCGCCAGTTTCGGGAAGACCTCGCTGATCTTGAGGCCGGGAACCGCCGTATCGATCGGCTTGAACTCCCCCTTGACGTCGCTGGGCGCGTCGGGCTTGGGGTCGAACGTATCGATATGCGACGGACCGCCCGCCATCCAGATCAGGATGCAATGCTTGACCTTCGTCGGCTTGATTCCGCCCGTGCCGACCGCCAGACTCTGGAGCCGGAACAGGTCGTCGAGACCCAGGCCGAAAGCCGTCAACATCCCGGCCTTCAGGAGCGAGCGTCGGCTCGGTCCCTGGCAAGCTCGCGAAGCGTTTTTGCTCGATTGGGCCATGACAGGCACTCCGGAAAGCAGGGATTGTTGGATCGCGGACGACGGATCATCAATGATTGAACGCGAACTCACGCGAGTTCAGCAGCGCCCAGAACAGGTCCTCGGCCCCTTCGCGGAGTGACTTCGCCTGGGTCAGCTCGGCCGTCCAGTGGGCTGTCTCCTCCGACGTTGGGGGTCGGCAGATCGTCCGGAGGTAGAGGTTCTCGACGATCTCGTCGGGCGCGGGGCTCAGCTCTAAGAGGTTGGCCAGGTAGCCTCGGGGATTGGAGATCTTTTCCTCGATCACCGGTCCGCCAATCACCAGGAGCGATTGCCGGAGGCTCAACGACGGGTTGGCGACCGAGGCACAGCCGTTGGTCCGCGAGCACCGACCGAAGGTCTCAAGGATTGCGCTCTGGGTGGCGGGATCGGGGATCTCGATGGCTCGGGTTCCGGCGGCCTTGTCCTTGAATCGGTTCACCACGTCGGTCGCCTGAGCCAGGGCGTCGGCCATCTGGTGCGCGGTCAACGGACGGGGCATCTGGTGCGAGAAGAACCGGTTATCCTGCTCGTTCCCCGGCACGGTGCTTGAGGCCAGGGCGTAAGCTTCGGAAGTCGCCACGGTCTTGATCAGGTCGCGGATATCGAACTTGTGGTCGATGAAATGCTTCGCCAGGGCGTCGAGAAGTTCGGGATGGACCGGTGGGTTGGAGCGTGAGAGGTCGTCGGCAGGGTCGGCGATCCCCTTGCCGAAGAACTGCGCCCAGACCCAGTTTGCCATGGCCCGAGCGAAGAACGGGTTGTCGGCGGCGGTCATCCAATCGACCAGCTTGACCCGGGCGTCCTCGGTCTCGGCCACCTGGATGGCCGCCCCGCCGAGCAACCGGGCCTCGGCCGGTTTCTTGGTCCGGAGGTGTTCGAGTTCCCCCTTCGGCTCGATCTTGACCACCGTCTTGGTATTCATCATCCCCGGGCTTCGGGCAGTCCGCTGGACCTTGGCGAAGGTCGCGGCCAGGCCGAAGTAATCGTCCTGGGTCCAGACGTCGAAGGGATGGTCGTGACACTGGGCGCAGCGAATCCGGAGGGCCAGGAACCGCTGGGCCGTCTTCTCGGCCGAGACTTTGGGGTCGAGCCCCTCCAGCGCGTAGGCCACGGCTCCCTGATCGCGGTCGTTCGGGTCGCCCAGCGCGGTCAGAAGCTCGCGGACCATCTCGTTCCAGGGGGTGTTGGCGATCAGCTTCTTGGCCAGCCAGGTTTGATAGTTGACCGCCGCCACGTTGCCCAGGTCGGCCCGGGCCGTCGTGATTTCGAGCATGTCGCCGAACTTGATCTGCCAGAACCGGGTGAAGTCGCGGCTGGCGAGCAAGGCGTCGACCACCTTCGCCCGCTTGTCGGGATCGGTCTCCTTGACGAATTCGCGAATCCGGTCGGGAGCCGGTTGCTCGCCGGTCAGATCCAGCGTCACCCGGCGAAGGAAGACCGCGTCGGTCGCGGGAGGACTGGGCGGAACCTTGAGCGACTCCAGCCGACGGAAAAGCTGGTCATCGATGAAGTTCCGCCGCTTCCTCGCGGCGAAGTCGTACTTCAGGTCGGGATTGATCAAGGTGGCGAGACGGGTCGAAACCACCTGCGAGCCGTAGCGGACGATCAGGTCGGCCTCGGCCCGCCGGAGTAACTTCGCCCGACCTTGAGAATCGACCGAAACGGCCGAATCGTCGTTGACCTTGTAGGTTGCCAGGCGGGTCACGTCGCGCGAGTGCCCATCGGCGAAGTGGGCCAGAACGCGGACCTGCGCCGGGCCAGGCTCGTCGAGTTGAAGCTCGCCAGGTTCGACCGACAGGCTCGTCAGCTTGCCGTGGTTCTTCTCGGTCGAGAACGGCACGCCCGCCGTCAGCCAGGACAGAAGCGTCTGGTATTCCTCGGTCCCTTTGCGGATTCTCGGCCCGCCGACGTGCGGGATCGTCCCGGTGGCCTTGGCGAGGAACAGGCTCGACTCGGGCCGGAATGTCGACAGCCGACGCTCACCGAGGTCACGGGTCAGTGATCGGTAATCGCCTTCCGGATCGTAGCCGAACAGCGAGAGGTGAAAGCCGTTCTGACCATCGCCTCGACCATGGCAGCCGCCGGTATTGCAGCCCGCCCGGGTCAAGATCGGCGCGATGTCCTGGCCGAAATCCCAACTTCTGGGACTGTCGCCCACGACGATCTCGGCCTGAATGGTCGATTGGTCGCGCGTCGCCCGGACGGTCGCCTTGCCCGGCTTCAAGGCCCGAACATAGCCCTCGCGATCCACCTCGACAACGCCCGATGGCTCGGTCTGCCAGACGACCTGGGTTGTCAGGTCAAGCTTGCCGCCATGTCCTCCGTCGCCCTGGACGATCATCTGAAGACCAGGATCGCCGGCCAGGAGTGTGGCGTGAGTTGGCTGGATTGAGATCTTCGGCGGTGGCGGCGGTGGAGTTGTCGTTGCCGATTGGGCAGGCTTCGCGACGGCTTTCGGTGGGGGCGGCGGCGGGGTCGAAACCGTGGTGACTGGTCTCGACTCGCACCCCACGACCAACCCGAGGAGGCAACAGGACAGCAGCGAGAGCCGGATCAGTCGCGTCAAGGAACGGCCCCTTTCGGGAAGGGTCCCACCGATTCGCCCCGACAGCAGTCAGGGTCTTGATTGATCCTAAATCCTTAAGCCATTCTTCGCAAGTGCCGGGAACGCCTCTGGCTCGGTTTTTTTCCGGATTCGAGTCGGAAAATCGTGGTCGGTCGCACCAACGACTTTGACGATCGGGCGTTGCCGCGTAAAATTTCTGTAGAAACCGACAGAACTGGCGGAGGCGACACAATGATGGTCCTGACGCCCGCGGCGCAAAAGTTCGTCCTGCACTGGGGCGAGATGGGGCAGGCCTGGGGAATCAACCGGACAATGGCCCAGGTCCACGCCTTGCTGTTCGTCTCGCCCGAATCGCTCGACGCCGAAGAGATCAGCCTGTTGCTCGACGTGAGCCGGTCGAACGTCTCGACCAGTCTTCGCGAGTTGATCACCTGGGGGGTGGTCAAGCGTGTCCACATCATCGGCGAGCGTCGCGACCGGTTCGAGGCCCTGAAGGACCCGATGGAAACCTTCCGGGTCATCATGGCCGAGCGCAAGCGTCGCGAGATGGACCCAACCATCGTCCTGCTCGAACATTGCGTCGCCGACGCGAATACCGGCGGGTCGAACGACGAGTACACTCGCGAACAGCTCGAAAAGATGCTCGAATTCGTCCGGATGGTCACCGCCTGGTATAGCCAGGTCGATCACCTGCCCACGCCCGCGCTCCATGCTCTGTTTCAGGGGGGAGCCTTGATGGCCCGCCTGTTCCGAGCCAAACCGGTCGCGGCAGAATCGAGCGAGGCCGAGGCGGGAATTCCCGGTTGAGCCGGCTAACCGGCCTTTTTCGCGCCGCGAGCGGGAGCCTTGGGCTTGGTCAGTTCGGCCTTGGCTCGTTGAGCGGCGTCCTCGTAGGAACGAATCGCGTCGTCGTCGAGATAGCGGTCGATCAACCCCTTGGTCTCGTCGAGCTGCGCCCGGGCGTTTCGGGTCAGAATCCGGGTCTTGAGTTCGTTCTCCTGGCGTTCGCCGTCCTCGCGAATCCGGGTGAGCTTGGTCTCGAAGACGGCCCGGGGGGTCAGCTTGCGAAACTCCTTGATGGCCTCGTCGAGCCCCGGCCAGTCCTCGCCGTCGAGCCGGGCCTTCATCCGGAGTTCCAGGCGCGATCGGTCGGCCACCACGTCGATGATCGCGTCGCGAAGCGCGTCGAGCCGCGCTTCGAGCGCGAGCGTCTGGGGGCGAGGCTCGAAGACGATCAGGCGCTCGTCGGTCGTCTCGCCGGGCATCACGGGAAGGTCCAGCATCGGCTCCTCATTTCCGGCCATTAACCGGAGCGAGACCAGCCCATCGGCGAAGCCCGGCTTCAGGACGACCCGGCCGTCACGGTCGGTCATCCCGACGTCGGTTGGCTTCAAGCCCGTGGGAATCGAACGGGCGATCAGCCGGAAACCAACGGCGGGTCGGCGGTCTCCCTTGAGGATGAACCGAAGTTTCGTCGGGATCGATGACGGTTTGATCCCGAGCGCCACCAGCTTGTTCTCGCGGGCGTAGCGATTGGTCAGCGGGTCACCCACGCCTTGAATGATCTCGCAGCGAGCTCGGGCTCCTTCGATCCGCTCGACCCGGAAATACGAGTACGGAACCTTGATGATCTCCGGCGGAGTCCCTTTGGGCTTGGGGAAGATCCGCAAGGCTCGAAAGATCGTCCCGACCGAGACCACGGCACCGAGCGGGCTATTCGCCGGGATCGCGCCGCCCTGGACCAGGAACCAGACACCGCCCGACTTCGACTCGCCAATATCGGCCGATGGTGTGAACATGGCCAGAGTGAGCCGGAAAAGCTGCCGGGCCGCGTCGACCGGATAAGGGATCTCACGCCGGTGGATCTCACCCAGTTCGTTGGTCTGGACGTCGAGTTCGCGGCCTTCGACGATCAAGGTCGGCCCTTGCTGATAGAAGCGAATTCCCCAGACCTTGTCGGCGTTGGCGGCAAACGGTTTCAGGTCGTCGGCCTTGAGGTCGCCCAGCGCGATCGCCGGGAACTCCCCCTGGTTGGCGACGAACTCGGGAGCCCAGGGAGCGCCCACGTAGCTGTCGACCAGGTCGAGCCACTGGTCAATGATCGTCGCCCGACGAGCCGGGTCGATCCGGGCCAGCGGTTCGACGTCGAGCAAGATCCGGATGGTATACGGCTTGTCTTCGATCGGGACCGCCTTGGCCGGCTTCTGCTGGGCCTGGGCGGGAACAGTCCCGAGGAACAGGACCAGCAAGCCGGCACACGCAAACGACCCGACCGAGCGAAGCTTCGAGACCGAGGGGATTGCGACACTCACGACGGGTCCTTTTCGAACGACGGCTCGATCTCCCATGCGGCGACTGCCACTGGATTTCGCGGGTGCCGCTCCCCGAAGTGCAGTACACCGGCGGCGGCCTGCTCCCGGAAATCGTGGAACGCAACATCGCC
>JAJYCH010000226.1 GCA_021778575.1 Planctomycetota bacterium | reverse complement strand
GCCGGGATCGAAACGCAATTCGGTGCCGAAAAAGCCCCGCGTGACCTGGCGATCCAGTTCCTCCTGCGCAAACAAGGCAAGCCCGAGGTGATCGTCGCGGGACGACCCGCGCTCTCCGACGCCGAGACCAGGGCCGTGCTGGGCCTGATCGACCTGTCGAAGGCCCCTCGACCCAAGGTGGTCGACTTCTCGTTTCGGGTCAACGCGAGGATCAACGGCGGCGATCCCGACCCGACCCGTGCCTTCGAGCCGAAGCTTGTCGACCCGTTCCGGGCGCTCCTGGATCGCTGTGCCGCGTCGTCGACCGCCGATCAGGTCGCCATCCTTCGGACCTGGGCGCGGGAGCAGGCGATCCCCGTGGTCGCCGCCGGAGCTTCCCGGGCCGACCCCAAATTCGAAGGGGTCGTGAACCTCGGGCGGACGCTCGCGAAGCTCGACCTCAATCGACCACTCGACGTCGCGGCTCTGACCGAGCGGAATCCCGACTACTGGCGGGCAATGCTCGAGATGACCCCCGGCGACACGCTGGTCCTGGTCGTCAGGGCCGCGCTTCACGCCTCGAACGGAGAACTCGACCAGGCCCGTCGGCTGGCCGATATCGCCCGACCGTTCGACGCCAACAAGTCGGCCACCAGTCGGCTACTCGGTGAGTTCCTGGCGCTGCACTCCCTGTTATCCAAGGGGATCGAGGCCCGGATGAACCAGGGAATCGAACTCCACGACGCGGGCAAATTTGCCGATGCGATCACGGTCTACAACGGCATTCTTCTCGAAAATCCTGCCTCGGCCTGGACGATCTACGAACAATTTCACAGCCGACGGGCCGAGTTACTGGAGCAGAAAAAGACGATCGACGAGGCCCATGCCGGCTGGCCCGAAGCCCGAGCGGCGATCCTCAAGGCCGACCCGCTCTACCCGACCCTGGCCCTCGCCCATGGACGCGAAGAAGCGTTCCAGGTCCTCCGCCGGGCCGAGATCAACACCCTGTTCAAGGACCCGTCCAAGACACAGGCCGATCTGCTCGCCTACGCCGACATCGCCCGCGACCTCGGCCAGTATGGTTATTCTTCGCCAATCTACTGGTTCTTGCTCACGCGATTCGATCCCAAGGGACGCGCCGGTCGCGACGTTGTCGAGGACTTCCTGTACGGCTTCGAACAGCTCGGGATCAAGGATCTCAAGGACAATTTCAAAGGGGATCACGCGGCCGCCTTCGCCCGGATCGACGCCGACCGCAAGAAGCGGAAGGAAGAAGGACCCGCCTCGAAATTCACCGCTGATCCCGAACCCGACCCAACCTCGCGACCTGCCGCGAAACCCGACAAATAAATCCAGATATCAACTGACCGACCAACCAAGGATCGACCGACCATGACCCGACCGCGAGCCGGCCTCCTCGCTCTGATTGTCTTGCTCTGCCTCGCGAGGTTGAGCCCGGCCCAAGTGTCCGACCCGATCTATCCCAAGGCCAAGGTCGACCTCGCGTTCAACCGGCTCTACGACTATCCGGAACTCGAAGCCGCTCTCAAGAAGCTGGCCGCCGCGCATCCTGATCTGCTCCGCCTGGCCAGTCTCGGCAAGAGCGTCGAGGGACGCGAGATGTGGTGCATGACGATCAACAACCCCAAGACCGGCTCCGACCGCGCCAAACCGGCCATGTACGTCGACGGCAACGTCCACGGCAACGAAGTTCAGGCCGCCGAAGCCTGCCTCTACACCATCTGGTATTTGACCGAAAATTATGGCCGGATCGACAAGATCACCAAACTTGTTGATGAAAAAGCGTTTTATATCGTCCCTTCGATCAACCCCGACGGCCGGGCTTACTGGTTCACCGGCCCGAACACGACCAACAGCTCGCGAAGCGGCAAATCTCCCCGCGACGACGACCGCGACGGACTCTTCGACGAAGACGGGTACGACGACCTCAACGGCGACGGCCAGATCACCCAGATGCGCAAGAAAGACCCCAACGGCCGCTTCAAGGTCTCGCCCGAAGATCCCCGCTTGCTGGCTCCCATCAAGACCGGTGAAATAGGCGAATATGAACCGCTCGGCACTGAAGGGATCGACAACGACGGCGATGGCCAGATCAACGAAGACCCGCCCGGCGGCTACGACATGAACCGGAACTGGCCGGCCGACTGGCAGCCCGACCACATCCAGGGCGGCGCCGGCGACTTCCCGGTCCAGTGGCCCGAGGTCCAGTCGATTGTCAGCTTCATCCTCGACCATCCCAACATCGCGGGCGTCCAGTCGTTCCACAACGCGGGCGGGATGATCCTCCGAGGCCCCGGTGCCACTACCCGACAGGCCGCGTATCCGGCCGGAGACGACCGGATTGCCGAGGAAATCGGCGCGACCGGTGCCCGGATGATCCCATTCTATCGGAACATGGTGATATACCGCGATCTTTATTCGGTCCATGGCGGTTTCGTCAACTGGACTTATGAGCATCTCGGAATCTTCTCGTTCACCAACGAACTCTGGAATACCGAGCAGATGCTCGGCGCCACCCCGACCGCTGGCACCAACCCGGCGAAGCCCTGGCCAACGCCGTCGGCGCTAACCGGCAGGAAGCTCAGCTTTTCGCCAACGACAAGCTGCTGTTCGGCGCGACCTACAAGGAGTGGAAGCCGGCCAAACACCCCGTCTACGGCGATATCGAAATTGGTGGATTCGTCAAGGAATCACAGCGAGTCCCGCCCACATTCCTGATCGAGGAGCTTTGCCACCGGAACGCCGCGTTCGTCGTCTATCACGCCGACCAGATGCCGATCCTCGAATTTGGCGAGGTCGAAGTGAAGCCGCTCAACGCCCAGGTCTTTACCGTCACCGCGACCGTCAAGAACACCCGGGCGATCCCCAGCGTGGCCCAGCAGGCGGCGAACCACAACATCGGCCTGCCCGACCTCTTGAGCCTCGAAGGCTCCGGCTTGACCGTTCTCGCCGGAGGTCGCTTGCTCGATCCCTACACCGGCGAGATCGAAGCCGTCGAACGCGACCCCTCGCACCAGAAGCTCAACGCCGGAGTTCCGGGGCTCGGCTCGATCAAGATCCGCTGGATCGTCAAAGGAACCGGCGAAGCGACGCTCAAGCATGTCTCGCAGAAGGCCGGCACGATCTCAAAAACCGTCCCGGTGAAATAACCTATGGCACGGCGGTTGCCGGATAGACCGATCAGGAATGATCGATCGACCTCCAACCGCCGAGACCACCATGAGCCAGAAAATCCATCATCGCGAGGACGTCAAGCCCGAGCGTGGCGAGCACGAATACGGTGACGTCGAATTCGCCGACCCCGTCAACAAGAAGTACCCGGTCGACACGCCCGAGCACGTCCGGGCCGCCTGGAGCTACATCAACCACAAGGACAACGCGGCCAAGTATTCGACGGAAGAGGTCGAGAAGATCAAAGGGCACATCAAGCGAGCAGCGAAGAAGCACGACGTGGTGATTAAGGAAGACTAACACACGTCGACCGAATCAACGAGGAGCGGCAATGCAAGAACATCGTGAAGCTGCGTCCAAGAATTTTATGGCTCGCTCGAAAGAGCGGTCCGCTTCCAGCCTGGGCGCTTTCGGCATCATGGTGCTGACAACGTGTGTTGCCCTGATCGCAAATTGGCCTACGTTTGGGAATCAAGACAAGGGGAAAAAGGCTCCTGCTGGGGACAGCAAACAGATCATCATCACAAGCGTTCTCAACGATCAACAATTACGAGTGGCTGTAACAGGTCGATATACGTTGCCTGGTCCGGGGAAAGAACTCGAGGAGGATCGAGAGCTGGCGATCAAGGACATCGAAGATGCGATTCTCGAATTCAAGAAACGACGAGAAACAAAAGCAAACGGAGACAAAAAATTCAAGAATCTAGTGAAGGAGGAGCCATTCTCAAGCCTGGAAAAACTACTGAAGTCACTCAAGGGACAACGAGGGGCGACTAAAACACCTGAATTCCAGAGGTTGATCGTGTACGTTGTCGCTGGCAAAGATAAGCCTGCCGTTACCAAATATCTAGAACCGAACTCGTATGCGCAGTTTGTGAAACTAGAAAATCGAACCGGCGACACGTTCCGTTTCTCGTTCGAGATGAAAGGGATGACGAAAGGGTCATATACCGCCATCCTGTACCCGATCGACATTGCTCCTGGCATTATTGGCGGGAGCAAGACCTTCAATGTTGAAGTCATGTGAGCAAAAACTCACTCGTTCTTACGGAGGACCGTGGGAACGAGTAAATGATGATCGACTCTCACTTGCTCAGAGCCCATTCGACCGCGTTCTTGAGCAGTTTATTGAACGCAGGTTCCTCGAAATCCTGGAACTGGCCCAGCGACGTATAAAAGACCTTGTGACCGGTCGACGGGGCGTTCACCCAGGCGACCGGTTCGGGGTTCTGGCCGGGAATGGTCCCGACCAGCAACGGCGTGGCCGTCTTCGCCAGCGGGTTGACCTTGTAGAGTGTGCCGTGGCCGATCAGCCTGGACGGTTCGATCCCTTCGAGAATCGGGTGCGAAGCTCCGGGGGAGAAACTCACGACCACCTTCGGCCCGGCGCCGTGGTGATTGGTGTAGTGGCCACCCAGAACCTCGGCGTCGAAGCCGGGCCAGCCTTCTCGACCTTCGGGAATCTTGGCCCCTGTCTTGGGGGCGAAGGCGTGGCTCGCGGTTCGGATGCCGATCACCGGCTTTCCGGACTGCACGAAACCCCGCAGCGCTTCCACCTGAGACCTGGGCAAGACCCTTCGCCGGGCGCTAACAAATAACAGGTCGGCATCCTTCAATGTGCTGATTCCCGCCAGGTTGTCGCGAGCCCCTTCCTGGTCGAGAATGAACTCGGCCCGGTAGTCGGCAATGAGGTATTTCGAGGCGAACGCGGGGAGGCTGGCCTCGGTCCTGTACTCATCGTCGCCGATCACGAAGGCCACGGTTGGCCGATCATCATCTCGGAACCGGAACGGCTTGCCGCCAAGAATCTGGTCGCTGGTGATCGTCGGACAGACAAATTTCTCGACATGTTCAATCATCAGGTCGGTCCCTGCGAAATGGCTCACGAAAGGGGCCATCTTGGGATTGTACATCGTGTCGGTCATGTCGCGCATCAAGACGACGTTCTTGCCGTTCCGGGCGAGCTGGCGAAGACCGAACGGACGGCCGAGCACACACATATTCAGGTGAACACCCATCAGAATCACGTTTTTGATGCCGCGAGCTTCGAGGATGCTCCAGATCTCCTCGCCGTTGTCGCTGATGTAGTCTTTTTCGACAATGGATAGTACGTTGATCTGAGATTTCCAGGGCGACCGCGGGTTCCGTCCCAGGCTCGTCAGCTTGGCGGCCCATTCTTGGTGCTCGATCGGGTCGTCGTCCTCGCCGCCGTCGGTCTGGTCGAGGGGATACTTGCCTTTCGACTCGTTGGGGATCGTGTAACACCACGTCCCGATCTCTTTCGGAAGGTTTTTTGATCGAGGTGTCATCTGCGCGTGCTGGCGAGCCGGATGGTCCTTGTAAGCGTCCATGCAACTGCTCGGTGCGTGAATAATGACAACGCCCTGATCGCGTGAGGTTTTGAGCACTCGCTCCATCGTCGGCGCCATTTCCGTCTCGCGCTTCACGGCGTTGGCGCAATGGTGGAGATCCCACATATCGCAGACGATGATCGCGGTCTCGCTGGGGTTCCAATGCGACGGAGTCTCGATCAACTGGAATCCGCCACCCACCTCGACTCGCGAACGAAGCCGGAGTTCGAGCAGCTTCGGTTCAGCGAACCCGTGGACGGTGAAACCTGTTGCCAGGACCGCGAAGCCGGCGACCGCCAGCGACCCGAACCGACTGAGCCAGCAAGAGCGCTGAAGCATGAGGCACCTCGTCAGGAAAGGGGAACCGATTCCAACGCGGAGAGGTCGGTGGACACGGACGTCAGATCACCGATAATACAGGCACGAGGCCTCGCAATCCACGATGACTTTCCTTCCCGATCGGTTCAAGGAGCGACCATGCTCGGTTACGCCCAGAAGTGGCTCTGTCTCGCCTGGCTCCTGGTTTCAATCGGCCTGGCTCCGGTCGGTGGACCCGCCGTGGATGACTCGAACCGGTTGTTCGCTCGCGAAAACCTGATCGCGTGGTGCATCGTTCCGTTCGACTCGCGCAGCCGAAGCCCCGAGGAACGGGCGGCGATGCTCGAACGTCTGGGCTTCAAACATTTTGCCTACGACTGGCGTGAGAAGGACATCCCAACCTTCGACGCCGAGATCGAAGCCCTCCAGAAACACGGTGTCGCGCTCGACGCCTTCTGGGTCGCTCCCGGGGTGCTGAACAAAGAATCTCGCCTGATTCTCGACGTACTCAAACGTCACGGGGTTCATGCGACACTCTGGGTCCTGCTCGACGGCGGGGCGAACCGCGTCGAAGGAGCCGAGCAACAGAAACGCGTCGAATCGATCGCCGCGAACCTGAAACCACTGGCGGAGGCGGCTGCGCAGGCCGGTTGCTCGCTGGCCCTTTACAACCACGGCGGCTGGTTCGGCGAGCCTGAAAATCAGATCGCAATCATTGAACATCTGAAAAAACAAGATATTAAGAACATCGGGATGGTTTATAATCTCCACCACGGACATGAACATACCGAACGACTCGCCGCGATTCTCAAGATGGCTCTGCCCTACCTCAAAGGGGTAAACCTGAACGGAATGGACCCTGGGCCGAATCCCGGTCCGCGCAAGATTCTACCGCTGGGCCAGGGTTCGCTCGACCTGGATATCCTTCGGATCATTCGCGACTCGGGCTATAAAGGGCCAATTGGGATTCTCGGCCATACTAACGATGACGCCGAACTCCGCCTGCTCGACAATCTCGATGGGCTCGACTGGCTGGTTCCGCAACTCGACGGCAAGCCGCCGGGACCGAGGCCGAAACCGCGGACTCCCGTCGCCTCCCGACCTGAGACAAAAGCGTCGACGGAACCCGGCGATCAGGCAACAATTGCAGAGCTGATCCAGCAATCACAACTGCATGGCAATGCGCAACGAGGTGCCGAGGTTTTCGCATCGACACGATTCGGCTGCATGACTTGCCATCAAGTCGCCGGCCGAGGTGGCCAGGTCGGTCCGGACTTGAGCGCGAGTGGTGCCTGCCTGAAGCCGGAAGAACTTGTCGAATCGATCCTCTGGCCCCGACTGAAGGTGAAGGATGGATATGAGGCGGTGACCGTGGCGACCATCAATGGCAAGGTCCGCCAGGCCTATCGACAGATGGAGACCGACAAGGAAGTGGTTCTCCGCGACCCTGCCTCGAATGAAATCACTCACCTCCCCAAGAGCCAGATCGAGGCGATCCAGTCAACCGGGTCACTCATGCCCGAAGGGCTGGCGGCCTCGATGACGGTGAACGAGCG
>JAJYCH010000225.1 GCA_021778575.1 Planctomycetota bacterium | reverse complement strand
GAGCGACTCGCCCGTCTGGTCCTCGGCCGATCGGATCGCGACGAACGTCTCGATCAGCCGCTTGATCCGGGGTCAAGCGATGCCGACCTCGATCCAGGTCGACCGGCCCGAGGTGACGTTCCGGCTCGACGTCAAAGGGCAACCGCTGACGAAGATCCCGATCGTCGGGTCGTCGACGGCTCCGGCCGACCCCGCCCAGCAAGATCGCACGGCCTTGCCCGATATCGTCACCCGGAACGGGATCATCACCCTCGATCAGGACGGTCGCAAACCGATGCGAATCCAGGGAGTCGACGCCCGACTGGCCCCGGTGGCCGACGGCGGCCAGCTCACGGTCAAGACCAACGACCCGCACTGGGGCCAGGTCGCGGTTTCCGGCCATTTTGATCCGAGCTTTCAGCGCGGCGATTTACGGATCAAGAGTAGCCCCGACTTCGAGGCAAACCCCGGAAAGCTCGAGCGAATTCCGTTCATTCCGGCCGAGGTCTGGGCCAACCTCGAACCCCGAGGACCGGTCGCGGCCCTGGTCGATATCAAGCTCGACGCAACCTCGCCCCGACCGGTCCTGGTCCACACCGAGATCACGCTCAACGGGACCAACGCCCGCTTGAACACGCTTCAGGTCGAGTCCAACGACACCCACGGGCACGTGGTCATCGACGACACCCTCGTGAAAGTCCTCGACCTGAAGGGGAAGACCCTCGACGGCTCGCTCACCGCGAGTGGCACGCTCGATTTCGGCCCGAAGGTCCCTCGGATCGACCTCGACCTCCGGCTCCACGAGATCGACGTGACCAAGGCCCCGGCCGCCTGGCAACTCGGTGAACTCGGCGCGACCGGGCGACTCTCGGGACGGGCGGATCTCCGGGTCGGACTCGAACCGACCGGACCCGACCTGACCGGAACCGCCGGCCGCGCGGTGATCGAAAACGGCAGCTTTCAAGGCATTCCGATCAAGTCGCTGAGCCTGGCCATGCAAGCCTCGGGCAACGACATCCAGTATCAGACGATGCCGGCGGGATCGGTCGACAAGAACAATCTCGACGTTCCCAACAAGCCCCAAACCACCCAGGCGCAGCCCGCTCGATCGGGCTCACGGGCCGATATCGCCGACCCGGTCCTGGCCGCCCTGCCCTTGATCCAGCTCGCGGCGCGGAATCGCGGACTGATCGGCTGAGTCGCCTCCGCCGTCTCGGAGATCGTCACCTTTCAGGTCAAGAATTCGGCCAGCAAGGATGGCGGCTTCCGGCTTCCCAAGACCATCACCACCCAGATCGAGCTGGCCGACGTCGACATCAACAAGATTCTCGAAAAAGCCCGAAAATTCGGGATTCAGATCCCCATCCCGATCAGCGGCAAGTTCTCGATCAGCGCCACGGCGACGATTCCCATCGGGTCGCTCAAGGACATCAAGGCGTATCGGTTCCAGGGAGACGCCACGCTGGCCGGCGCCTCGATCAATCATGTCGATCTCGGCAAGGTCTCGGCGCACCTTGATCTGGTCGACGGGCAGCTCGATCTCTCCGACTTCCGCGGCCAGTTTGTCGACAAGCCGGCCGGTAACGCCCAGAACCCGCCACCCTCAACCGATGTTCCGCCAATCGCCGGGCCGTTACCGCGTGGCGGCTTTCGCGGTCGGCTCCGGGCCTCGATCGAACCCCGGGGCGAAGCCACCGCGAAATTCGAAGGCCATGAACTGCCCCTCGCCGAGATCTTCGCGCCGGTGCTGCCCGTGCCGACCCCACTGTCGGGAGATCTCACTCTGGCGGTC
Organism: Planctomycetota bacterium; assembly: GCA_021778575.1. Classification (GTDB taxonomy): domain Bacteria; phylum Planctomycetota; class Planctomycetia; order Isosphaerales; family Isosphaeraceae; genus Tundrisphaera. Next base: position 5,629 of record JAJYCH010000225.1, on the reverse strand, counting down.
GAGGCCCGAGCCAATCTGGCCACTCTGAGCGACCCGAAAACCTATCACCTCACCGGCCGGTTCGACAGCCGACGCGTCAAGTACTCCAACGAGGTCCTCGACGAACTCGTGACCGACGTTCAGGTCGAGGACGGACACGTCGCGTTCCGGAACCTCACCGCTCGACTGCTCAATCGCCCCTTGAAGGCCTCCGGAACGCTCGACCTGGCCGAACCTCACCATTTTGACGGTACGGTCTCGATCGACGGCTGGGAGATCGACCGCGTTCTCGGCTTCGTCCCCGGAGTTCCCGATCCAAGCCCGGTCTCGGGAACCATCGCCGCCCAGGCCGAGGCCTCCGGGACTCTCGCCCCGTTCGAGATCAAGACCCGGGGCGGAGCGCGGATCGTCGAGACCAAGGTGGCCTCGATCCCCACCGGAAAAGTCGACTTCCAGTGGATCACCGAGAACGAGTCGATCCGGATCACCGGACTGGAGATCCTCGCCTTCGGGGGCAAGGCCACCGGTGAAGCCCGGATTCCCACCAAGCCGGGCCGACCGATCGAAGGATTGGTCACTTTCCAGAAAATCAATACCGCCTTGCTCTCGGCGCTCTTTCTCGGGAAGAGTCTGAGCTTGAGCGGCCAGGCCAATGGCAAGCTGAAGGTCTCGATGCCGCTCGATGCCTCGGTGATCAACGCCAACGCGTCGCTCGAATCGGCCGAACTCGACGTTCGCGAAGGGACCAATCCGCCGATCCGCGTGCAGAGCCTCGCGATCCAGGCAATCGCCCAGGAGCGTCTGGTGCGCTACGAAGCGACGGCGGAAAGTCTGGGGGCGAGGATCCGGTTCCAAGGATCGGCACCGATCGAGAAAGATCTGTCGAAGGTCATCGCCGAGGCCGAGTTCCAGGCCGCCGGATTTCGCCTGGGAGAAGTCTGGAAGGGGTTAGGAATGGTCAACGGCGTGACCAGGCTCGAAGGGCTCGGGGCGTTTCATGCCAATATCCGCGCCCGGGCTCAGCCGTTCGAGCTCTACAGCCGAGGGATCTTCGAGTTCCGTGACCTGCACTACGGCCAACTCCTGACCCTGGGTTATCTCGCGGGAAATGCCTCGATCACGCCGACCACCTGGCGAATCGATGAACTCAAAGGGGAACTGCTCGGCGGAGTGGCCAGCGGAGAAATTCATAGCGAGACCAGGACCGGCGGCTCACGGATCGTCGGTTTCGACTTCAAGGTCGACCGGGCGTCGCTGGCAAAGATGACGACGGCCGTGCCCATTCTGGCCCATTCGATCGAGGGATTCGGCTCGTTCAACGTCGCCGGTCGATTCGCCGAGGCCCTTCAGGCGAGCTCCGAGGTTCTCGTGAGCCAGGCCAAGGTTCACGGAATCCCGCTGTCCGACCTCCGGTTCCCCGCCGAGATCGAGATGAATCCCGAGTCCGGAATCGGCTCGGTCCACTCGCGACACTGGACCGCCCGGATCGCGGGCGGCTCGATCCGGGGCAACGGCTGGCTCAGGCTCGGCACCGACCGGTCATTCCAGACCGATCTCCAGTTGACCAACCTCGACCTGGAAGCCGTCTCCCGGCTTACCAACAACGGCAGGCGACCACCGACGGGTCGAATCTCGGGCAAAGTCTCGCTGAACGGTCCTAACCCCGACAATCTCAACAAGATGCGCGGGCGGATCGACCTCGATCTCGACGACGCCTCGCTGGTCGAGGTCCCCCTGTTCAAGGAACTTGACCGGTTCCTCGGCTCGGCCCGAGGGGGCGGACTGTTCGAGGACGGCCACCTCTCGGGAACGCTCTTCAACCGAACCCTGTTCATCGAACAGCTCACCTTGCAAGGCAAGCTGATCCAGTTGCACGCGACCGGAACCGTCACCTTCGACGGTGCGCTGAACCTGGTGATCCTGGTGAACACGAACCAGGTGATTCCCCAGTCCGGCCTGGCCCTGATCAACATCGTGCCGGGCCTGGGTCAAGCGATCGGTCGGGGCGAAGAAGTGGTCCTCCGGCTGGCCAGCTTCCTCGAGAACCGGCTGCTCAAGTTCAAGGTTTCGGGAACCATGAACAACCCGGTGGTGCAGCTCGACCCCAGAGTCGCCGTCGGCGACGCCGCCGTGGGGTTCTTCTCGTCGATCCTCCGGGTTCCGGGCGGGAAAGACCGGTGATAGACGCACCGAATCCAAATGTAGGGGCTGTCGAGGCGTAAGGGTAAGCTCGTACCACCAGCTTCAATTCGAGGTGGGCCGAGCCCACCCTACATTGCCATCTTCGATTTTCTCGTTGTCTGGCAAAACATTATGACAATTCGTAGGGTGGCGTTGCCGCATCCGTCCCAAAAGTAGCGAGCCCCACCATGGGTGCGTGGAGGACCTCGCCTGAGGCTCGACACCACCGTACATTTTGGACTGTTGCGGATACGCCTCTCTACCGGATCACCACACCAATCTGCGTAACGTTCTCGTGGCGAGGGCACAGGGCAGGCTCCGCCTACCAGCTTCAGTTCGTGGTGGCCGAGCCTACCCTACGGGATTTTCGCTTGGCTCATCCAACAATCACATGATTCCGTCATTGCAAACAGAAAAGGGTGAGCCTCGCTCACCATCTTCAATTGAAGATGATGGCCGAGCCCACCCTGCAAAATCAAATCCACCGAAATAATTCCGCGATCAGCGCCGTTTCGGTGGGTCGTTGCCCGCGTTCTCGGCCAGTTGAGGGCGTCCTGTCAGTGCTCCGGGTTTCTTGACCTGCGTGACCAGCGCCAGGAAACTCTGGCGTGTCTTGGGGTCGATGTGATCCTGCTTGAGAATCACCGAGCAAGCCCAGTTCGGGTAGGTCTCGACCATCCGACCCATCAGCGAGACGAACCAGCCGGCCTCTTGAACCTGATCTTCAAGAACCTTTTCCAGAAGTGGCCGGACCGTCTTGGCCAGGGTCTTCCAGCCCTTGGAATCAACCTTCACGAACGCCTCGACGTCGTGCTGAATCCACGGCTCGCCGTTCACCTCGCGGTAAAAGCCGGAGTGGACGACCAGCAAGATCCGACCGTTCAGCTTCGCGGTTCCTCGAGGACTGACGTAGTCAAGATCGCTGAGCAGGACGTGAAGCTTGGGAGATCGGTAGATATATTCCCAGGTGGCCGTGGCACCAGCGCCATCGGTCCCTTGATACTTATGGGTTTCGAGCTGACGGAGCTTGACCGGCGAGGCCGCGAGGTCTTGCCAGAGAGCCAGCGTGATTATCGGCTCGTTGAGCAAGGTCAGATAGACCTTGGAGTTACACGGAAACGTATCGGCCGGAGCCTTGCGGTGCATCGTGTGATCGCGAATAATCTCGAGCACGGTCTCGCGATGTTGCACCGGGATCTTTTCGATCGGGAGAACCAGGGCCGGATCGATCGGCCGCGACCCGGAAGCGGGCGCGGCCGTCTGCGGGGCCGACGCGGCCAGAAAGCCGAGGAGGCCGAGGACGAAGGTCGCCGCGTGTCGGCGAGTCGCGAGCGAAGTCATGGGCGCTCCCGAGGAATGAACGAGCGGTCCCATCCATCGAGCCGGTTTCTCGAACCCGGACCGACGTGGCCTGCCCCTATTTGATCGGTCCGTGACGGCCATTTCCTGACCTGGAACGTCCGATTCGCGCGATTCCCCGAGTCGTCGGCGTCAACCGACTCGTTCGGTCCGGTTTCGACCGAGGGTCCACTCCCGGAAATGGCCTTGCCGGTTCGGGGCGTCTCATTATGATGACGCCTTCGTAAGGTGTTGAAGGAGTCAGGACTTGGCACGGAGGCAGCCATGACTGGGCAACGTTGGACTCGGCTCGCGATCGTCGGCACCCTCGGCCTGGCGGTCGCCGGATCGGGAATCTTCTGGTTCTTCGGATCGGCCAACCGAAAAGGCAAACTCGACCAGGGCGTCACAAAGTCCACCCGATCGCCCTTACTGACTCTGGCCGATGGCCTGCGACGAGGTGACCCTCAATCCCTCAAGTCGCTCTGTCAGCAGGTCCTGGCCAACGTCGACAAGCCTAAGTCCGCGATTTCCGAGACTGAAGGGGCCGAACTGGTCGAGGTTCTCGAAGGACTTCGCGCCGGGTTCCTCAAATACCCGCCGATCGGCCGAGCCTCGGCGGTCTCCGCCGCGACCCATATTCTCGACCGGTTCCGCATCGAGCCCGCGCCCAATTCCTGGCTGAGCACGCTCAAGCCGATCCAGGATCTGGTCCTCGCCGCTCTGGCCGATCCCCAGGTCGATGTTCGGGCTTCAGCCCTCAACGAGGTCGGTCAGCACTGGGGCTGGTTGCCCGGTCGGACCATGACTCCGGTCGAAGAGACCCAACTGGCCGAGTGGAAGGATTTCCTCTACATCCCCGCCAAACGCTGCCTGTCGGACACGGAGCCGAAGTCACGAGCCGCCGCCGTCGTCTGCATCGGTTCGTTGCCGATCAACGCGATGGCCGCTCCCGCCGTGGCGAATGTCGATTTCCCCGATAGCGGCGGCGTTCGCTACAAGACCTTGATGACCTTCGCCAACCGCCCGACCTTGCTGACCATCGACATGATCCTCAAGCGTCTCCACGACCCCGAGCCCGGTGTCCCGGAACTGGCCGAGCTGATCCTGAAGGGGCGAGGACTGAACAAGGAACAGATCTTCCTCGGCCGCCAGATCACCAACCCGCATGCCGACATCCGGGTTTCGGTGATCCCACTGATCAAGGACCGGACCGATATCGACCCCGAGGTCTGGCTGCTCCAACTGTCGCATGATCCCGAAGCGACCGTCCGGGCCAAGGCGGTCGAAGCCCTGATCGAGCGGGACTCGCCCGAGGTTGACCGTCGGCTCCGCGAGATCGCCCAGGGGGACGATTCGCCCGAGATCCGCGCCAGCGCCGGCAAGCGCTTCGCCAAGACGACCGCGCTTCCCCCCCTGCCCGGCTCGCCCAGCCTCAACCCGAAGGCGAACTGAGGCTTCGACGCCAGTTCTCAGCGGTCGGCAGACGACTCGGAGCGAGTCGATTCCGACCGCTGTTCGTTCGCTTCTCTCAATCAATGAGCGAATTCGGGCCAATCGCCCGGCTCGCCGCCACTTCGGGTGGCGTTCAACTGGTCGTCCGGCAGGTAGCGCGATCCCCGGAAGAAGAAAAAACTGCCGAGCAGTAGCATCGGCACCACCGCGAGCATCCCCACCGTGAGGTTCGCCGGCTGACCATCTCCCGAAGCGACCGGCTTCGCGCCAATCGACTCGAAGAACCGACCGATCGCCGACGCCGCGACCATCGGTTGACCGAACACGTCGGAGATCTTGCCGATCAACAGCGGCGAGCTGATGTCGCCGAACAGGTGGACCAGGAAGATACACAAGGCATAGCCGGCCGCCCGACGATTGGCCGGAACAACGTTCGCCGTGACCGTGTTGCTCGGCCCCAGAACCGACGCCATCATGACGGATGCGATGAACAAATAGACCAGGGAAGTCGTCTGGTCCGCCACCAGGATCGTCCCGAACACGCAAGGCACCGCGCACCCGACGGCGATCCCCGACCAGACCATATAGGCCCGCTTCGTGACCCGGAGCAAGGCATCGGCGGCAAAAGTTCCCAGCAAGATCCCCGCCAGTCCACCCACGGCCGTCAACGCGCCGA